>NZ_JAAHHU010000704.1:0-2408 GCF_010672095.1 Moorena sp. SIO3I6
CTCAGAAACCACTTTATCCTTGCAAAAGTAATTTTCTGATAGTGTTTGCGTCAATTCTTCTCCACTGTTCCCTGTTCCCTGTTCCCTGTTCCCGACTTCTGCAAGAAGTGTATTGTTCTGGTCACTGACTGCTGTCTCAGAAACCACTTTCTCCTGATCGAGATTACCAGTAAGTACTTTTGGATTTGCCGGGGAATCAGATTCTGTCGAATTGTACAAGTATCCGGGGTTTTGAGTTACTATCGAAGCTTCGGAAGCTGAAACATCTTCCGGGAGTGAATCAGGTAAAACTGGCGTAGGAAACTGGTTAGGATTTCTGGATTCTTCACTATCAAGATGTCTAGGAGTTTCCGCTTCAGATATAGCTGTTCTTAGTGATAAAACATCAGTGAATTTAGGTTGATCACTATTTATTGGTGAACTAAAAACTTTGTTGGCTAAACTTTTTTCTTTTTGCTCAATCCAAATTGTCACATAATAGGGATATTCTAAAACTAAATACAGAGGCCGAAATTCCTCAGAGATTTCGCAACTACAACACTTTAAGGATTTTTTATAAGCATTTGGGGAAAGATCAAAACCTCTAGTGAATATTTTATTTTGGAAAATAATTGTACATTCATCCAGCCACTTAATCTCTTCTTGATGCAGTCGCTCATGGGGGGAACCCCCAAGACCGCGCTGCATCGCTTGATTAATCTTTTCTGGATCAATTCTTAACATTTGGGTAGTTTACCCCCTACTTGATCTATTTTTGGAAATAGCTGGTGAGATTGTGGCAATTTTGCTCTGGAAGTGTCAACGGAAGAATGTAGTCAATCGCGTCGCAGATTTTGCTACATCCTTGACCCAATCTATTCATAATTTATGTCATTAATCCGGGGATTTTGGGCATCAAGCTGAAGTCTTACCCAGTCAATTAACGGTTTCACGCCTATGTGGGTAAAGACAAAGTATTTAGGATGGACTAAATAATAATAAACTTAACACAACTAAAGTGATTTGTCAACCATAAAATGTAGCTAGTTTTACAATTAACCCAACTTTCCTTGTCTCCTCTTGCAGAAATCCCTACATTTCTGTCTTGGTAATTGGGGCTCTAATCACTATATACTCCGTTCAAATAATTAGTTAAGCAAGTACACAAAACTTTTCCCACTTCCGACTTCCCACTTCTGACTTGCCTACTCCCTACTGCCGCGCAACCCAGGACGAAAGTCCCTCAACCATCTGATTTTCTACAATCAAACTTATAGCATTCGCCAGGGCAGTTAGGACATGAAAAAAGTCTCAAACCTAAATAAGCGCAAGAGTTTGACTTCTGACTTCTGAGTTCTGACTTCTGACTTCTGCTATAGACGGTTTTTGAGCCAATTCGTGAGGGAGATAACTGTGATTTCGGTAGCTGGGTCAAGACATGTTGCTCCTGGTAATAAATCCCTCGATATTACTTTTTAGACAGCCGTTTAAGAGATTGCTTAGTAATTTCCTGAAACCTAGGATGCAGGTGGAACTCAGATTCCGGAATCTCTTGCTCCTGATTGAGATTACCAGTAGCTAATTTTGGAGTTGCCGGGGAATAAGATTCTGTGTGATTGTACCAGTATCCAAGGTTTTCAGTAACTATCGAAGCTTCGGAAGCTGAAATATCTTCGGGGAGTGAATCAGGTAAAACTTCCCTAGGAAACTGGTTAGGATTTCTGGATTGTTCACCATCAAAATATCTGGGATTTTCCCCTTTAGATCTAGCTGCCATTAGTGGTAACGAATCAGTGGATTTAGGTTGAGCACTATTTATTGGTGAACTATAAACTTTGTTAGCTAAACTTACCTCTTCTTGCTCAATCCAAATTGTCAAATAATGCCGATGTTCTACAAGCAAATACAAAGACGAATATTCATCAGATATTTGGGAACGACAAAACTTGAATGCTTTTTGATAAGCCTTTGGGAAAATATCAAACCATTTAGTGAATAGTTTATTCTGGAAAATAATTTTAGATTGATCCAGCAATTCAATTTTTTGAGTGGTTGCTTCTTTATTAATGAGAAACATAACATTGTTTAATTGCTTGACTTGAGTAAACCTGAACTATTGCGTTTCCTAGTAAGCTTGAGGTAAATATAAATTTTATTTATTGCTTCCTGCTCCCTAATCCCTGCTCCCTAAAACTAAAGAGGAAAGTACCTCACCCGATGGAGAACTGCTATAGGGTTTCTAAAGGTGCGCTTGACCCATTAAGAATTAAATTAGCCAAGGTCAAGCGCACCTTGTATTGATGCAGTCGCTCATGGGAGAAACCCCCTTTTGCGGCGCTGCATCGCTAAGTAACTTATGGGCTAAAATTATTACCCAGTAATGATTTTAGCTTGCCGGTTACCCCCCCCAGAGGCTCTAGTTAATCATA
>NZ_JAAHHU010000705.1:0-2403 GCF_010672095.1 Moorena sp. SIO3I6
AATTAAACTAAGCCAATAGGTCACCCCATTAACTCGTCTTCAAAACCGTACGTGACACTTTCGCATCATACGGCTCCTCATTATAGGAACACACTGACATTGGTACCTCTAGAACGGATTCTCATCTAACTGTTTCGAGTTGACTTTGTTTCCGTGCTTAAAATCGTGACAATGAAGGTGTAGTAATTCCAGATTTTCATCCTTGTTACTTCCATCCAGTGCGCGCGGTATTATATGGTGCGTTTCCAACAAATCTCCATCCCTGAAGGTGAGACCACAATGAGCACATTTCCCTTTTTGTCTTTTCAAAAGTTTTACCTTTCTACTGGTTGCTTGAGGGTGTTTACTCAGTCTGGTGCTCCAGTAAATTAGGTCTCCATCATATGGGCTTTTAGTGTCTTTGACCTTTTTATACCGTAGGATTTTGGTCGAGGCATGTAAGGGCAGGTAGTTTTCCTTCCCGGTCATGAACATCCAATTGTCCTTTCCGATGGTTCCCCAATATTTCTTGATTACCCAGGTTATTGATTTCTTGGGGTGTCTCCTTTTTCCCCATCAAGGCGAGTTTTTTCCATAGCAGGTGTCCCAAGGTAGTGTTCGCGTAGCGTGGCCATAGGCCAAGGTTTCTTTACTACAGACTGAACTGTAGTAGTTACACCATCCTCGTATCATGGGTTTCAGTTGGCGTATTAATGCCTCCTGTGGGGCAGCTCTGTATTTATCTATGACTTTTGAGAGCTGCCTATAATGCTCTAGAACTTTTTCTTTTGACGGTTTGATGATGGTTTTAAACCCTTGTTTGGACTGGTTTTTACCTACTTTGTATTGACGAATATTGAATCCTAGGAAGTCAAATCCGTCAAAAGTGTGAGTAACCTTGGTCTTGTTTGGTTTTAATTCCAAACCCATGTCATTCAACCATTTGCTGATAATTTTTTGACATTCTTCTACCACGGTTTGGTCTTTGTGCATGATGACAAAATCATCCGCGTATCGGATTAGACTTAATGCTCTCCTATTCTTGGATTTATTTCCTTTCATAGTTTCTGCGAATTGTTTAATCCGTTCCTCCATTCCGTGAAGGGCTATGTTGGCCAAAAGAGGAGATATCACTCCACCTTGTGGGGTGCCCTTTTCTGTAGTAGAGAATATCCCTTTATCCATGACACCAGCTTTTAACCAAGACTTGATTAAGCGTCTGATGGATGGGTAAGTATTTAACTTACTCAGAAGTGCATCATGGTTGATTTTATCGAAACATTTGGCAATATCCGCATCTAGTACCCATTTGGGTTTTCTGCTGATATTTTTAAATGTTGCTTCAATGGCATCGTGACATGAGCGTCCTGGTCTGAATCCGTATGAATTAGGTTCAAAACGCGCTTCCCATTCGGGTTCTAATGCCTGTTTGGTTAGCGCCTGCAATGCGCGGTCGTACATGGTAGGGATTCCTAATGGGCGTTTTTCCTTTCTTCCGGGTTTGGGAATCCAGACCCGACGAGTAGGTTGTGCCTTTTTGGAGATTTTGAGTGAGTCTACTAAGGCGAGGCGTCTTCTTTGGTTAAGATGTTTGACCCCGTCTATTCCGGCAGTCTTTTTGCCCTTGTTCTCCTGTGTAACCCTACGCACCGCAATCATTTTTGCTGTCCAGGATTTCATCAGAGTTTTTTGCAGCTTTCTTATCGCGCGGACATCACCACGTTCAGAGGCTCGAAATATTCGCTTTTGCAACTTAAATAGAGTCTTTTCTAACTTTCGCCAGTTGACTTTATTCCATTCCACCGTCTGGAAGCCCAGGGTTTTAGACATATCTATTGGTACTTACAACTATTTCTTTTCCTACAACGTGAGTCCGTCAGCGTATCCTAGGCATTACCCTAGGCGTTGGCTTCTGACTCAATCTTCCCCCGGTACGACATACGGCTAACTACCTACTCAGAATATTCGACCTTTCTGAGAGTACATATCGGGGTTAATTCGTTCCTGATAACCATTCTATGGACTTTTAGGGTGGTACTTTTCACCGGGAATATTATGGGAAATCATTAATTGAGGGAAGAACCAATTAATCCTGTTCCATTGACTTTTTGTCTGTGGCGTGTCAATCCATTTCGCCACGTAATTCTAACGATGATTCAAACGTACCTTTCTCTCGTACCCATGAGTCCTCTGCCTGTTACTAACTTCCCCTGGATTGGTTCCGCTTCACTGTTCGACCCTTGCATTAATCCGTAAGTTCGTTATTTCTTATGAATCAGGGTAGGGCTGTCACTCGGATTTCACGAGGGATGGATTTTCACCATCATGGTTATCAAGTTGTCAAGGTTCAGTTTCCTGAGACCAGGCGGCTAATCCCCCAAAACCCTTGTAGGGTAAGGTTTATAGTCAACGAATCGCACCTTC
>NZ_JAAHHU010000706.1:0-2402 GCF_010672095.1 Moorena sp. SIO3I6
TACTAGTGCAGCGCGGTAGAAATGCTTGAGCAGCTGCGGATAATGGTGAAACAGAAGGATGAACCGCTGACCCACTCGATGCTCAGCTCATCCGATTACACTCTTCACAACTAGGCTATGCCTAACCCCCATCCCTTGAGGATGCAATGAGCACGGTAACAGTGAACCAGCTGAGGGCATGATGTCTTCTCAAAAAAAGGAACTAGTTCGCGGCACTATGCCGCGAACTAGTTCTCAACTCTGACTCTCTCCTTGAGTTTCTCAAGTCCTGCCTTAACTTGGTAGCCCAAACTGCTCCCAACCTTGTACCAGAATCCCCAACAGCCTGACACTACATCATCAAGGCAGGCACCTTTGGTACAAGGTTGGACATAACTCAGGCTGTTTGAGGTGGACATGATCTCAGCTGCCACCAGATTAGATTACTCAACCTGTTGACCTCCTTTGTACTTCCATTGAAAAGGCTTGGACATAGTGCGGTTGAAGTAATCAATAAATTCTAGAATGCGATCGCTTAATTCCACAGTAGAGGTAAAACTGGCACGGCGGAGCAAGCGCCTGACCAAAATACTGAACCAACACTCAATCTGATTCAACCAAGAGGTATGCTTTGGGATGTAGACGAAACGAATACGGTGACTGGCATCAGACAAGAAAGCAGCACGAGTTGCCATGGACTTGAGAATACCAAATTGTTCTTTGACCCCTAAGTCCGTGTCGATTTCACAGCAAGCAGCAACCAGTCGCACCAGGGAAGCTGATTTGTGAATGTTGAGTTGGTCAACCAGAAAAATCCACTCCCCATCTGGGTCAGTTTCAATGGTATTGGCAATATGGTTAGCAAAGTCACATTCAAAACGAGTTGGACTAATCGTAGGAGCGATCGCTTTTCCTGTAGCAATCTCCAGATTAGCAATCAGACTCACTGTACCATGGCGAATGTACTCAAATTCAATACATTCAATGCGTCCTGGTTTCATCGGTAAAGTCTCAGCCGCACGTTCAAGTGCCTGGATGCCTGTCATCTCATCGGTACTTACTAGATGAACCCCTTGTTTTGACAAAGTTGGAGCTTGTTCATACAACTGACAAATAGCTGTCACCTGTTGTTTGAATTCTTCTGGGTCATCCGGGTTAGCGTTGAGCCAATAACGACTTCGATGGGGTTGTAGAGTCGCCTCGTTTTAAAAAACGCCTCACACTGCGTTGAGAAATCTGCTCCACTATGCCTCGTTTAACTACTTCCGAGGTTAATTCTTTGGTTGTCCAGTGACTCACCGGACGCCCAAAACTCGGAGGCGACTCACAAGCGGTAGCAACAATCTGTACTACTTGCTCCGTGGTGAATGTCGCTGGTGTACCTGGTCGTGGTGCATCCCCTAAACTGTCTACCATCATTTGTAGCAGTTCTTTGTCAGTGATACCCTTTGCTTCTATACTTATCAAACGCTCGGTCGCAACAGACCAGCGTTTTCGCCAGGTTCGCACAGTATTACGTGCGAGTTGCAACTTTTGAGCTATCTGAGTATTATTCATACCCTCGGCAGCCAATAAAATGACCCTCACCCGTTCCACTAATCCTTGAGGGCTACTGTGACGACGCACTAACTGTTCGAGTAAACTTCGCTGTTGCTGTGATAATTTAATCTTCAGGGGATGGGGGTCAGGCATAGCACAAGTTGTGAAGAGTACAATAGGGTAAGCTGAGCATCGAGTAGGTAAGCAGTTCATCCTTCTATTTTACCATTATCAGCAGCTGCTCAAGTATTTCTGCCGCGCTGCACTAGGATCTAGATTAGTTATTTCCGCTCCAAGAACTGTACCTATCGCTAATCCTCCCCAAGGTACAGCCATTTGACCCAAAATACCCAGTATAGCTGACTGAGCAGAACTATAACCTAGTGCGAGAAACAGTGGAATGACTAAAATGGTACCAACTCCAAATCCACTAACTGACTCGGCAAAAGGAGCGAACCCAATCACTAGCAGCAACACCTGTAAGTCTCGCTCAGGAACTAAACGAGCAATACCCCGTCCTAAAAGGCTCATACCATCTACAGACTTGAGCAGATAGTAAAGTAGCAAACTGGGAAATAGCACATAGAAAACTGATAGTGATGTCGCAAGTCCCTTGACCAAAGCAAGTAGTAATTGCCCAGGAAACAAACGAAAAACAGGAAATAGTAGTGTTGATCCCATAGCAGCTATCAAAGTAGCAAGTCCTGCCTGTTGGCTTGGTCGCTGCAATACCACTAGCATTACTATGGCTACCCACAAAGGCATAGTAGCAATTATGATTTCCAAGACATTTGTCTCCTGTATTAACAATAGTTAATCTACTTTTGCTAGCTGGCGGCTATCTAAATTAGTATTGTGAGATAAGTTGATAGCTGGAGCTTGAC
>NZ_JAAHHU010000707.1:0-2401 GCF_010672095.1 Moorena sp. SIO3I6
AGTTTGACTGGTGGTGCGTTACGGTGCGGACTATCCCAACACTGGTTACGAGGAGGTTGAACATGCTGGCAAGCCCGCCCCTAACGCACCCTACCCGATTCCCGATTCCCGATTCCCTACTCCCTACTCCCCCAAAAATTTACAAAAGTTTTCAAAATATGCTATAATTATAAGATTTTGTGCTATAATAAAAGTGGAGATATCGTGCGACGTGAAAGCGTCTGAATGAATCGAAACCTGAAATGGTTTTCTGAGGAGTGCATCCCTCAGCCTGCCGAGATGAGAGGGGAAGAGTAATCGGAACCTGTGTGCAGATTCTCGATAAAATCCTGAAAAGGAATGGTGGTATAAAGTGTAGTCACAACATTTGAACTGCTCGCAGGAAGACTGACAATGGTTAACGAAAGTGAACGTTTGCCGCCTCGTTACATTTAAATGGTGAAAGTGACTGAAACACCTGGGGGGGCGACGAAACAGGCTGAAATGCTTGCTATGTAAAGTTAGTAGCATTTTGTGGTAAAAAAAGGTAGGTCTCTAATTTGCAACAAGACCTACTTATTAACAATGTTACCAGCATTCTACCAAAACCACCTAAAAAGTCAACTTAGTCTAACTGAATAGATTTTTTTAAAAATTCTGATCAATCTCTTACAGTCAATTAAAAAAGTTAACTTATAAAAATTAGCCAATACTCTCCCTTTACCAATTAAATTTGAAAGTAGAAGAAAAAGACTACAAAGATTTTTATCCTTACCAAACCTAACAATTGAAAAAATTTGGTTTCCAATATTTGAAGAATTATTGAAAACATACTTTACTTCAGAAACCCTAATTTATCTAGCAATTGATAGAACAAATTGGGGTCGCATTAATTTATTCATGGTTAGCCTTATTTGGGATAAAAGAGCGTTTCCAATATATTTTACTTTGTTGCCCAAGTTAGGGAGTAGTAATTTAACAGAACAACAAAGTATTTTATCAAAGATTGTCCCGATTATTAAAAACTATAAAGTGTGTGTATTAGGAGATAGAGAATTTTGCTCTGTTAAACTAGCTAAGTATCTTCAGAGCTTGGGTGTATACTTTTGTTTACGTTTAAAAAAGAATGAGTTTGTTGAATATAAAAAAGATAATTGGGTGGCACTCAATGATTTAGGTTTAATACCTGGAGTGTCTTTATTTATACAAGGAGTAAAAGTGACTAAGACTCGGGGATTTACAAGTTTTAATGTAGCTTGTAAGTGGCAACGTAAACTCAAAGGTATAGCTCCTAAGGAAGGATGGTTTATTCTGACAAACTTTGATAGCTTAGAGCTGGCAATTTCAGCTTACAAAAAAAGATTTAATATAGAGGAAATGTTTAGAGACTTCAAGACTGGTGGTTATCATTTAGAGAATACTAAAGTTGAAGGTGAACGGTTTATTTCTTTAGTTTTATTGATAGCTATAGCTTACACTTCTGCAACTATTAAAGGTCAGCATATTAAACGTCAAGGAATACAAACCTATGTGGCTCGTGTCAAAGAACCTGATAGAATAGAGCGCAGAAATAGCAGTTTTTACGTTGGTTTATATGGTCAAACCTGGGTTAATTTCAAAGATATTTGTATAGAATTAGTAACCGAATTAATGAGACTAAATCCTAATAAACGAAAGTATTATCAACGAGGTCTAAGGGCTATATCGCTTATAGAGTCTGGGTTTTAGCTTATTTCGTCGCCCCCCCAGAAACTCCTTTTAATTGATGGAGTAGTTATAAGTCAGTTTGATCCAATTTCTTGGTTATTTTAAACCTGTATAATCTTATAGCTAAGCTTGACTAATGGCAAGTCCCTGTGTAGGTTTAAATTTATTAAGGATGTTCTAAATCACTATCCAAGCGTCAATCCAGCCATTGCGTAGCGCGACGCAGTAGCGTCCTTGGCGTCCTTTCCAAAACAACATATTTGTTTATATTACATCTTTAAGTGCGTTTGAGTGGGTTGTATAGCTCCAACTTCTAGTGGTCAGGGTAAAAAGCAGTTTACCCGAGCAAAAATTAACTAGTAACTAGTAACTAGTAACTATCAAGCTTCCAACCTTTTAATTTGTCCTGCTTGCACTGAAAGAATCTGAGACGAATTCAGCCATTGGGAATCAAAAGCTCCCAAGTGAGTAGTAGTAATTAAAGTCTGAAACCGATCCTGAATAGCATCCAACAGTAAATTTTGCCGATTCAGGTCTAGTTCAGCTAATACATCATCTAGTAACAACAGAGGTGGCTCTCCCACCACCTCTTCAATCAGCTTCAATTCAGCTAACTTAAGCGCTAATACCAACGTTCGCTGTTGACCCTGAGAACCATAGGACTTGGCTGGAGTCTGATTAATGGTAAACTGTACATCATCCCGGTGAGGACCGA
>NZ_JAAHHU010000708.1:0-2401 GCF_010672095.1 Moorena sp. SIO3I6
TATTTTTAGGTAGTAGGTGGCGGTTAGCTCTTAATTTGATTACCCTACTATGTTCATTATAGATGATCACAAAGTATCAAAGTTCTTGTCTGCCATTCATCCCACGCCGACATGCAAGTGGGGACGTGGGGCATAAGCGCGGACCTTAGCTAATTTATCTCAGCCGTTTAGAATTTGACCGTATAGCCGTAAATTAACTTCATAGGTATTAGCCGTGGATCGTTATCTTTGGGCAGTGGGTTCTGCTGCCGTAGAGCTACCAGTTGGAGAACAAGTGGCAGACCGCTACCAGGTAGTTGCCCCGCAAATTTGGCAGGATATGCAGCCAGAACTGCCACCGGATTTTCCTGAACAACTCAACGGCCATATCCTTCCTTACCTACGCTTGTATCCCCACTGCCTCCATGTGCCAGAGGTTTATGGGATATGCCAGTTGCCACAGCAACGGAATTTTCTGTCTACACCTGGTCAAGATGTAGTCATTTTGCTTGAAAATGCCCCGATTGATGCCAATGGCAACTTATATCCCTCAATGGAGTCGATGTGGACATCTGCGACCGCAGTGCGTCAAGTCTATTGGCTTTGGCAAATTTGGGAATTATGGATACCCTTATCAGAATTGGGTGTGGCTTCTAGCCTTTTAGTGCCAACTAATTTGCGAGTTCAAGGGTGGCGGCTGCGACTACGGGAATTATATCGGGATACCATGGCTGATACGAGTATATCACCAGTTGTACCGTCTAATGGTCTAGAGGATAGGGGATTTGATACATTGGTTTCCCGAGACTCTCCTGCCGAACCGACTTCTGTGAGTGAACCCTCTGTGGATGCTAGTCTTAAACAGCTAGGAGAGTGCTGGGAAGCTTGGTGTCGCAAAGCCTCAGTGTCTGTAGCGGATCCGCTACAAGCTATTGCCCAACACCTGCAAACTGAACACCCCTCCTTAAGTGCGATCGCATCCCAACTTAACCACCTATTACTTGAGCAAGCTGCTCACCAGCCGTTACGCTTACAAATTGCTGGTATCACCGCAACTGGTTCAAGTCACAGCCACAATGAAGACAGTTGCTATCCTACTAAGGCTGACTTGATTAAAGACCCAGAGCAATCCCAAGACCCCTTGATTCCCCACCTGTCGATTATTTGTGATGGTATTGGTGGTCACGAAGGGGGGGAAATTGCTAGTCAGTTAGCACTACAGTCGATTAAATTACAGGTTCGGGCATTACTGGCTGAGTTGAACGAAGATCCGGAGCTGATGACACCAGAACTCGTAACCGAGAATCTATCAGCAATTATCCGGGTTGCCAATAATATGATTTCTTCTCGTAACGATCAACAAGAACGAGAATCCCGGCGTCGCATGGCTACTACCTTAACCCTAGCGCTACAACTTCCCCAAATGGTGAATACACCAGAAGGGAAAACCAATGGTCACGAAATCTATATCGCTAGTGTAGGAGATAGTCGTGCTTACTGGCTTACTCCTGACTATTGCCAGCAGCTAACTGTGGATGATGATGTAGCTACTCGGGAGGTCAGGCTTGGTCGTAGTCTTTATCGACAAGCGTTGCAGCGATCTGATGCACAAGCACTCACTCAAGCCTTAGGGACAAAGGAGGCTGAATTACTTCGTCCCACTGTGCAACGGTTTATTGTGGAAGAAGATGGTTTGCTGCTGCTGTGTTCCGATGGGTTGAGCAACAACAACTTGATTGAAAAATTTGGTCGAGATTTACCGCAAAAAGTCAATAGCCACCGAATTTCCGTCGAATCGGCAGCTGAGTCTTTAATTGAGCTAGGGTTTAAACATAATGGTCAAGATGACATTTCGGTGGTGCTAACATACTGTGCTGTCTCTCCCCAATATCCGACAGTGCTAAATTTGGGAGACATCTCTAGCTCCAAAGAACTACAGGTGGTTAATCTGGAACAGCAAACTGCTCTGACTCCATCACTACCAGCGGAAATAACTACAACCAATGACAAGAAACCTGAAACCACCCGCTCATACCGGGATTGGATTAGAGCCTTGTTTGGGCTGCTGGGGGTAGTCGGTATACTTGTTGGGGCTGGTGCTATTTTACTGGCTACTCAATGGGTACTAGCTCCTGAGGGCTTCCAGAAAATGCGCGATCGCTTTTTCCCATCACCGGATCCAAATCTACCAGAGTCTTCACCTACCGACCAGGAGCTGCCAGATAACTAAGGGTGAAACTAAGGGTGAAAAAGATTTAAATTATAATCTATTCTTAGAATTTTAACCAAGAATCATCGGCATCAGACCAGGGAACTAATGCCATTAAACCTAAATTTTGTTTATGCTCACAACTGTGCTCAATGTAAACAACCCACTCTGTGAGACAATAAGAAGGTTGCCTGAGCCAACCCTAGCTTAGGA
>NZ_JAAHHU010000709.1:0-2398 GCF_010672095.1 Moorena sp. SIO3I6
GGAGCAGGTCAATTTTGTCAGAACACTTGAACTACAAACCCTTGAACTACAGTGTTTTCGGGGCTTCAGTAGCAGTCGTTTTATAGTATTTTTGTACTATTAAGTTGACATACTCCCAAAACTCATAAGTAGTCGGACAAAAGTTTTGGGTGCTGTATAAAGTTTTGTAAATATAGGTAAAACCTTTTGGGGTAAAGGTTACAAGCATTTTACAGTTTTCAAGACAGTACCGTTTATTTATGTCCGACTACTTAGAAAAACTCATAGAAAAACTCATAAAACTCATAGAAAAACTCATATCTCTCGCACCTCTCAGGGAGCATGTCACTTATGCAGACCCTTGAACTACAGTGTTTTCGGGGCTTCAGTAGCAGTAGTTATTTTAGTACATTTGTTCTACGAATTTGACATGCTCCCCTTAGTCTTGCTATAAATTCAGCCAATTCATTGATATTACTAAGCTATTTGACTTAGTATTTAGCTATGACAAGCTATTATTAATTTATTAATAATTTAGTCAATAGACATCTCCGACAAAGAATCTGAAACCCCGATCCTATCTAGGTGAAAACCTAATTTCTGGCTGAGGGGGTGACATGAGCCCTGAAAAGCCTATTATATAAGGCTTTGAGGCCAGTTATCTTAGCTTAGATCAACTCACAAATTGACCCTACTTTGATGTAATGGCAAGCTCAAACCCTGATAACTACGTCCAAGGTCAGTCCAAAACACCATGTATCTTTCAGGTGCGACCCGTGGCGAATTTAATTCTTAATGCGGAAAGCGCACCATTAGTAACATATCGGCTGAACGTATTACCCAGTAAGGATGTCAGCTTGCATGTCACCCCCTCAGAATTTCTGGAGATGTCTAATCTTGAATCTTAACCAAACTAAGGTCAATATCCTTGACCTTAGTACAGCCACTCAACGCCATCGCTATATCCAATTCATCCCGTAACAATTGCAAGACATGGCGTACTCCCGCAACTCCTGCTACAGCTAATCCCCATAATACCGGACGACCTACCAACACGGCTGATGCACCCAAGGCTAGGGCTTTGAGGACATCAGTTCCTCGACGGATACCTCCATCGATTAATACCGGTAGATGATTTCCCACAGCTGCGACCACTTCAGGTAAGGCATCGATGGATGCGAAAGAGCTTGGGATTTGCTTTGATGACAAACAGCTCAGTTTTTAATTAGTAAAATCAAGATAATATAGACAGTTTATTTAACTAAAATGCTACCTTCTCTTACCAATTCGCTAACTTTACCTGGCATTCTGCAACGAAGATAGCGTGGTTGTACCCCGATAGAGCATGACGTTTCAAAGTTCTCACTTTTGTTTATCCAGCCGCCAACGCATTTCTTTAAGGCAAAAGTATTGGTCCAACATAATCGAACAGACCATCTAGCAGTGATTGGTACACTTCCATTACTAATCGAACCTCTGCTCAGAGAAGAGACTTTGATGTTACTAACCCACTTCTCTTTTGATTCAACATTGAAACTAGGATTAGCAGATATGAAATTATCAAGCTCTTGTCCGAGAGTGCCTGTTTCCGGAAGGCGTACAGAAAATATTCCATTCTCAAAGTTTGCACTACGTCCAGAGGCAATCAAAATATCATTGCTTGCTCCTATCCCTTCACTGGTTGACTGACTAGGAGATTTATAGGCAAAGGTTTCCAGTGGTTTGGGAATATCTACTACGGCTAAAGTGGTGATAATGGATGCTAAACCAAGGGTGCTTAATAAGTTCGGTAGTTTCATTAATTTTTCGGCATTTTGAGGATTTTAGTGTTTTGGTAATAGCACCCTATTTATTCTGATCAAAAATTGATATAGCTCTGGATTTATAGCGATGCAGCGCCGCCAAAGGGGGTTTCCCCCATGAGCGACTGCATCAAGAAGCGTTTATCCTCGCTATGAGGTAGGCTTTTAAACCTCAAAGTCCCCCTTGATAAGGGGGACCAACGGGGGATCCCTTTGTACCTCATGGCATAGAGAATTGCTATATTTCAGTTTCCAATAGATAAATCGATTAATATCAAACCTTATATAACTCTTATCATCACCCTGATAAGTGGCGGTAATTTAGTGAGATAGTATCAAAATATTCCCAATAAATAGTAATTTATATAGTGATTTTTCTAATCAAAGATAGCATACCTATTATTTCTATAATGTCAGCCAAGTCATTGATATTACTAAGCCAAATGTATTATTAGTCATTAATTAGTTGGTGACTAGTTATTGGTTAATTAACGTCAGTACGGGTTAAGCAGCAGGTGGTAAAGCCCAGTCAATCAGGAGAGAAGGCTTCTTGGACTGATGGCAATAAGCAATCAACCCACAGACGACATTGACCAGGAAATTGATGGGGCTGCGAT
>NZ_JAAHHU010000071.1:0-33588 GCF_010672095.1 Moorena sp. SIO3I6
CTTGGCATTGTTAACTGACTGTGTCCTACATCTTAAGTGTACTCTAGCGCTAGCAAAATGTCAATGTCGGTTTTATACAGTTAAATACTGTTTTATACCTATTTATTGGGGTTTAGTTGCGGGACTAACATAGGGGAAGCAAGCAATATCAGCAATTGTGGGGTGACCCAGTTCCAGCCATTCCCGATCACTGAGGTGGTTGTCGAGCAGTGTCAGGATAGTTTCCGACTTTTGTGTTGCTACCTCGATGTTAACGGTTTGTACATTAAACTTGTAATAAAGTCTAGCAAACTCTGGACCCTGACGAATCTCTCCTGCAGTTGTAGATAACCAGCGCACCACTCGACTCATAGCTTCAGGCTCCAAAGGCAGCCAGTCTTCGCTACCATAGCGCCGTGCTAGATATACTAAAATAGCTTGGGCATCCTGAAAGATTAAATCTCCATCGGTGAGAACTGGCACTTGTCCAAAGGAATTCAATTCCAGAAACTCTGGAGATTTGTGTTGACCATTGTCCAGATCAACCCAGACAGTCTCGTGTTCTAACCCAAGTAGTGACAGCATTAGCCGCACTTTGTAGCAATTGCCAGATAGCTGGTAATCATAAAGTTTGATCATGATTTTATTCTCCTGATTTTTGCCTAATTTTTGTCAGTATTCAGCCGTCAGCTTTAATTGTGCCGGATTTATTAGCCTACTTATTAGCCTGCGTAGCTCGGCTTTGCTGGTGTAGCCAAACCCTTGAGGGTTTGGGCATAGTTTTTAAGCACCGGGATGCTCCCCTTATGCACCGCATTTAAAGCCTTAACTCCTTCTTCTTGAGCAACCACACAACTAATTTTAGTGTCCGAACTTGTAATCATCTGAATAGTTATTTGCTGTTGTGCTAATGCCTCAAAAAACTGAGCCACAACCCCTGGTTGTGCCACCATACCACCCCCAACTAGACTAACTTTAGCGATTTCTGTATCCACTAGAATTTCCCCACAACCAATACTTAGTGCTAACGCTTTTAAAGCCATGGATGCTGCTTCAGCATCAGCTTGAGCCACCGTAAACGCAATATCACAGCTGGGGATATCATTAAAGCTATGACAGCGTTGAGACTGAATAATCATATCAACACTAATATTTTCTTGTGCCAGTCGTCCAAAGACTTTTGCTGCCATTCCCGCTTGATCTCTGACATGGCGAATTGTGATACAAGCTTGGTTGAGATCAACCACAGCACCGCATACTGGGGATGGGCTTGAACCGGTAGAAAACTCCTGAATTGAATCAGCTCCGAGCACTACAGAACGATCAATTTCAAAAGCCTGACACAAAGCAGCAACAGCGCGATCGCATACCTCAGCATTAATCACACAGGTGATCTTCAACTCAGAGGTAGAAATCATCTCAATATTAACTCCCGCCTCTGCTAGAGTAGAAAACATTTTAGCTGCAACCCCAGGACGTCCAATCATACCAGTTCCAGTAATTGCCACTGTTGCCATATTCTGCTCTACCATCATTTCTACCTCTTGTGACCCTTGCCAAGGATCCCTGTATAAAGCAGAAGTAATCAACTCTTTGAGTTTAGTTTCACTTGCTGCAGCTCCTAAAGTCTCACCTTGTTCAAAACCTCTGTTCACTACGGTCAACGCAATATCTTTACCATCGTCCTCCTGAATTGACTGAATCATCAGATTAACATCGAGATTGTCACGAGCAATTTCATCAAATAACCCTGCCGCTACCCCTAAACGATCCCGCCCTTGCCATCGGGCTACTTTTACTTGATTTGTCTCCAATTCCACTCCATATACTGCCTTGTTAATTTCCAACCCTTTCAGAGAACGAGGTTTAGGCATCGGAGAAATTATCCTAGTTCCTGGTGCATTGTTCCAGCTTGAACGTACAACCAAAGGTACCCCATAATTACGAGCAATCTCTACCGCCCTAGGATGTAGCACCTTTGCCCCTAAACTCGCTAACTCTAGCATTTCATCACAAGTAATTTCTGGGATTAATTGTGCCTCTGGTACAATCCGAGGATCAGTTGTAAAAATGCCTGGAACATCAGTATAAATTTCGCACAAATTTGCTTTTAAGGCAGCCCCTAACGCCACAGCTGATATATCTGAACCGCCACGTCCTAGAGTAGTAATTTCAAAGTTATCACCACTGCTCATACCCTGAAATCCAGCTACAACTACCACTGTTCCTTGATTAAGATAGTGCTTAATTCGCTTTGGCTGAATTTCCCAAATTCTGGCACGACCGTGTTCAGCATCAGTAATAATTCCTACTTGTGCCCCAGTTAAAGAAATAGCCGGTTGTCCCAATTCCTGCAATGCCATACTCAGCAAAGCAATTGATACTTGTTCTCCAGTAGACAGAAGCATATCCATCTCCCTAGCACTGGGATTAGTTGAGACTGCCTTTGATAAACCGAGCAAGTCATCAGTGGTTTTACCCATCGCCGAAACCACTACCACCACATTATTATTATTTTGGACTGTTTGCTTCACCCGCCGGGCAACTGCTTTAATTCTTTCAACTGATCCAACCGACGTACCACCATACTTTTGGATAATTAGCATGATCTAGCCTCAGATAAAGTATTAATTTTAAATTTAATATTTTTAAATACAATTAAATCTTGATGTTTTTTATAATGGCTAATAAAAGGGTTGAAGATTAAAATAGGATTACTATAAACAGGTAACAGTAAACTTCGGACAAGGGAAAAGTATGAAAGAGCGATTGAGTATAAGACCACGGAATTTCGATTACCCTTTCCCTGTTCCGAAGTTCCCTGTTATAGCACTACGCATTAAAGTTAGGACATTGATAC
The DNA here is from genome assembly GCF_010672095.1 of Moorena sp. SIO3I6. Classification (NCBI taxonomy): domain Bacteria; kingdom Bacillati; phylum Cyanobacteriota; class Cyanophyceae; order Coleofasciculales; family Coleofasciculaceae; genus Moorena; species Moorena sp. SIO3I6. The sequence goes on from NZ_JAAHHU010000071.1 coordinate 2,840, forward strand.
AAGCTGAAAAACTTTTGCCTTTTGTCTTTTGCCTTTTGCCTTTTGCCTTTTGCCTTTTGCCTTTTGCCTTTTGCCTTTTGCCTTTTGCCCTTGCGCGTAGCGCTATAACTATTACATCTCAAGCAGGGCTATATCATTCTCTTTGTTGAGCTGAATCAACTCAGCTACACCATCCCATAGAGCATAGCGTGCTTTGAGAGCATTCTCAGCAGAGTTGAAAGCTTGCTCCCACTTTACAGGATCATCACCACAAAGATTTTTTAAGAGTTTTTTCCCCATCGGAACATGTTGATCCTCATCCAGAAAATTATGCCTGTCTAGATAGAGACGCAAAGAATCCCAAGTAAATCCATAGAGACTATCTAAAGTAGCAATAACCTGTCTGAACATAGCAGGAATGATATCTTCTCGACCTAGTAGAAAAGCTGCAGCTACTTCATGGGTTGACTTAGTAGTAGTTTCCAAGGTGAATTTCACAAACGTTTTGGTTAATTCAGGTATCGAAAGAGAGGCTATAGTTTGCTCAGCTGGAATACCTTTTCGAAGAGAAGAGATAAACGTTTTAATTGGATTAGTATCAGCCCCAATCTCTGTCATCGCCACCATATAGAGATCATAGTGACTGATGTAATTTCCTGGTGAGACTTCATCAGTCTCTTCAGCTAAAACAATCTCATTGACCATCCTGGCAGAATTAATATCTGTCGGTGGCACCCAAGGTACATCCAAGCAAGTAACTCGGTGTTGAAGAGTCTTAATCAAAGACATGAAATCCCAAACAGCAAACACGTGAGACTCCATAAATATCTGTAGAGATACCAAGTCATATAACTGTTGGTAAAGCGGGTGATTGATCAGATCCATACGGCTTGGTTTAAGTTGTTCTTCCAGCTGAGCGTAATAGTCGAAACTCTTATAATTTTGCATTTCGATAATCTTCATGATTGGTCTCCTTAATAACCTGTATATTTTTTTAATCGGTTGAGGCACAAAGTCTTCGGTTTTAGGGAACAGGGAACAGGAAACAGGGAACAGAGAAGAGATAATAGTGAGGCAATTCATCAAGACAGGAAAAAAATTCTGTATACCTCTCAGATAGCGATCCTCAATGAATTCTGAGAACTTTGTTCTGTGTTCCCTACTCCCTACTCCCTACTCCCTACTCCCTACTCCCTACTCCCTACTCCCTACTCCCTACTCCCTTTGCTAAATAATACCGACATAGTTTCTGGCAAAATCTCTGGCAAATGTCACCGATGTAGACAATTGCTTCAATTTCGATTCACTCAACTTATTGAAGAAACGGACATTGTCTACATCCTTGTCTTCAGACTTATGCAGCATATGCAACATCGAACAAGAGAATTCTTGAGCACGCCAAATATAGGGCAAACGAATTTCCGAGTAGCGTTTTAGGTAAGAAATATCCCGTTTTTCCTGGTAGTAACTTACCAATACTTCTCCGAGAACACCCGCATCCTGTACCGCCAGATTTAAACCTTTCCCACCGCAAGGTGTAATAATGTGACCCGCATCACCAGCTATCAATAACCGTTGGTACTGTAACGGTTCCATAACATAACTGCGCATGGATAAAATCCGCTTGTCAAAGATTTCCCCTTCTTTCAACGTCCATCCCTTTTTCGCCAGACGCTTTGCCAAGGTACTCCAGATGCGTTGATCAGGCCAATTTTTAAGCTCATCATCAAGTGAAACTTGTAAGTAATAACGAGAAATCTTGGCATTGCGCGGCATGTGAGCTCCAAAGCCATCATGATGCAAGCCATAGATGACATGTTTTGCAGAAGGTGGTGCGTAAGCTAAAATTGCCAGCCAGCCGTAGGGATGCTGTTTTGTGTAGATGTCTACCGCTCCGTCTGGAATTGATTGGCGCGAGATTCCATGATAGCCATCACACCCTGCTACAAAATCAGCATGAATCGTGATGGTGGTGTCACCATCTTTATCGTAACACTCAACAATGACGCCGTCATCGGTTTGAGTAATTTTTTTCCCTTCATGGCGTAACAATAACTTACCACCTGCATCCAGATATCTTTGGATCAGATCGTCATTGAGATCGCTTTGGGGATAAATGTAATGGACATCCCCATCAGCTAACTTGCCGTAATCAAAGACAACGCTGTAATCAGGGTAACGAAATTCACAGGTATCATGGGTATACCCATTTTGGAAAATTGTATCCGCTAGACCATGTTTTTTGAGTAGGTCAACTGTTGTGCTTTCCAGCACACCTGCCCGCGCCTTCGTATATATTTCTTCGCGGTTGTATCTATCCGCAATGATACAATCAATCCCATTTTGTAGAAGGATATTACCAACTACAATCCCAGCTGGACCTGAACCTAAAATACAAACTGATGTTTTCAATGCTGTACTATTAGTCATGGTTTAACCTACCTCTTTAGTTATAGTTGAGTAAAAGGAAAGCGCATTTTCTTGACAAACAGCCTCTGTAAGCATTCAGCAGTCAGCAGTCAGCGGTCAGCCGTCAGCGGTCAGCTTAAAATAAACTTCTTTGGCCTTTGGCTGATAGCTGATAGCTAATAGCTGATAGCTGATAGCTGATAGCTGATAGCTGATACCTGATAGCTGATACCTGATAGCTAATACCTGATAGCTGATAGCTGATAGCTGATACCTGATACCTGATAGCTAATACCTGATAGCTGATAGCTGATAGCTTACTCTAATAAGTACCTGGAATCATTTTTGTAGTAATAGCAATACGATTCCAACCATTGATCGTGACAATAGCCATCAAAAGTTTAGCGATTTCAGTTTCTGAAAAATAGCGACTTACCTCTTCATAAACTGAATTCGGTACCTGATTCTCTGAAATCAGCGTCACTGCTTCAGTTAGCTCTAATACAGCCCGCTCTTCTGGACTGAAAAACGGCGCTTCTTGCCAAGCATTTAGGGCATATATCCGTTGTTCTGTTTCTCCATTACTTCTGGCTTCTTTTGTATGCATATCGATACAAAAAGCACATTTGTTAAGTTGAGAAGCACGGATTTTTATTAACTTTATCAGTGTTTTAGCTAACCCACTTTTATTCACATAGTTTTCCAAGGAATTCATGGCTATATAAGCTGCTGGTTCAACTTTTTTTAGTTCCAATCTTGCTTCCATTTAAATACCTCAATTGTTACAATTACAAAAATTTACGTTTGACTTGATTAAGCTAATATACATTTAAATTTCAGTCCGATCCACTTGTGAAAAAGCCGGTCTACCCTCTCCCCATCTCCCCATCTCCCCATCAGCCGACCTTCACAATTTAATGCGTGACAGCTTACCAAGTTCCTACTGCTTTCTCAAGCTCAGCACGGGCATTGGCCAAAGATTGCTGACGGGCTTCTTCCCCTAAATCTAGTTTCTCGGCATGAATAAACGTGATATCTGTAATGCCAAGCACTCCAAATATAGCCCGTAAAAAAGGTTCCTGATAATCGTAATCAGCACTAGGGGTTCCTGGAGAGAAACTACCGCCACGAGCTGTAAAAATTAGCATTTTCTTTCCCTGAGGAACTAAGCCCCGATATTGACCAGGTTCGTCAAAGGTAAAGGTTCGATTAAATCGGACAATTTGATCGATATAAGCTTTGAAGGTAGATGGAACATTGAAGTTGTACATGGGAATGCCGAAAACATAGCGATCGGCTGCTAAAAATTCATCCACCAAAGTATCTGATACTTTAATTGCCTCTACCAATTCAGGAGTGCGTTTTTCGGGAGGACAAAATGCTGCAGCAATCCACTTTTCATCGACATGGGGGACAGGATTATGACCTAAATCTCGATAGCTGACAGTGTCATCTGGATAGAAAGACTTCCAAGTTTGAATAAACCGATTAGACAATTGCCGAGAAATAGAGCGATCGCCACGGGGACTAGCATCAATGTGAAGAATATGGGTCATAATTAAGTTGAAGGTTGTTTGCCTGAAGGTTGAAGGTTGTTCGCGTAGCGTGGCCAAAGGCCAAGGTTTTTTGGTTGAAGGTTTAAGGTTTAAGGTTGTTCGCGTAGCGTGGCCAAAGGCCAAGGTTTTTTGGTTGAAGGTTGAAGGTTTAAGGTGGTTTGGTTGAAGGTTGTTCGCGTAGCGTGGCCGAAAGGCCAAGGTTCATAATATAATCTTTAACCTGGTAACCTGCTAACCTAGTAAGCTGTAACCTGTAAACTCTAACCTGTAACCTTCAACCTGCTAACCTTGGCCTTTGGCCACGCTACGCGAACAACCTGCTAACCTGCTAACCTGCTAACCTGCTAACCTGCTAACCTGCTAACTTTCAACCTGCTAACCTGCTAACCTGCTAACCTTGGCCTTTGGCCACGCTACGCGAACAACCTGCTAACCTGCTAACCTGCTAACTTGATCGCCTGCTAACCTGTAATTGGATTATTTGATGCCTACTGCCATTGAGTAAGCTCCTACAAGAGGTTTAGTGTAAGTGTCTTTGAATCCTACTTTGTCCATCCAAGCACAGCAGTCTGCTCCTGTGTAGTCGAAACCCCCAAAGGTCTCGATCAGCATATTTAGGCTCATCAGTAACCCAAACTTGTTCTGGCAGCGCTCATCGTCGATTAGTGCGTCGTAAACAATCAATGCACCACCGGTCGGGAGTGCTTCGTAGGCTTTGGCAATTAACAGGTGCTTTTCTTCTAGATTCCAGTCATGGAGGATTTGTCCCATCACCAAAACATCAGCACTAGGCAGCATATCCTGGAAAAAGTCACCACCATGGAAGTGTAATCGCTGGCTAAGTCCTCTGGAAGCAACATATTCCTCGTAAATTGGGCGAACCACTGGCAAGTCGAACCCACCTCCTTGTAAATGATGGTGACTTAGGGCAACGGTTACTGGTAACTGCCCTTGAGCGGTACCGATATCGATAAAAGTCTGGAAGTTCTCCCATGGAAATTTTTCAGCGATCGCCTTAGCGACTCCCATACTGACCCCAGACATCGCTTCCAGAAAGAGTTTTAGGCGGGCAGGGTCCTGGTAAAGGGTGCCGAAGAAGTCTTCTCCATTTTTGGCTTCATTCTGGGGTTTACCGCTCCGTAACCCTTCTGTTAATGAACCCCAAAATCGATAGAGACGGGTGTTGTACATCTCTAGATAACCACCGATATAGGAAGGCTTGGAGCGGTCAAGAAACAAATCACTTTCAGGAGTGTTACTGTAAGCGTTATCAGAATAATCTAACACTTTTAATGCAACTAGTGCATCCAAAAAATCTCGCGCACTACGGGGATGAAGTCCTAATTTTTCAGTCAATTCAGCAGCAGTCATAGAACTCTGAGCTAGTTCAGTAAATACTCCCATTTCCACTGCACTTAAAAATGTCTTAGATGCCGAGAAAGCAAACCCCAATTCCAGTAGTTTGTCCGGTACCAGCTGTTTAGTAACCGCTTCCATTGACTAGTCTCCTTCTAGTTTACTTTAGTAAAAAATGTTCAGTGAATTATAGTAAGCATTCAGCCGTCAGCGGTCAGCCGTCAGCTTTGTGGCACAGGCTTCCAGCCTGTGACTTCACTCAGATTAAACGAATGGTTACCTGTTGTCTTGATGCAGTCGCTCATGGGGGAAACCACGGCAGTCGCTCATGAGGGGAACCCCCAAGACCGCGCTGCCTCCCCAAGACCGCGCTGCATCGCTTATTAAAAAGCTGTTCGGTGTACCTTGCTCTATGCCCATAAGCTGTTCGCGTAGCGTGCGCGTAGCGCTTAAGCTGATAGCTGATAGCTGATAGCTTAGGAATTATCAACAATTTAAGACCTAACTGGAACTTTAGTTAGCTCTGCATAAGCAAAATCATGAAGCCCTTTACCATCTAAGTTATGCTCAGCACAAATTAGGATATCCTGATATTGCTCGCGAAGCTTCCTTTTCAAGACTTTTCCTGTTGAACCGACAGGAAGATTACTGACAATTTCTAAGAAAGACAATGGTTCCAAATTGTTATACAATAGCTGATGATTGATAGCAGTAATCAGAGCTGAGGCTTTAATACTTTCTTGTGCTTTCAGCTTGATAAAAGCCACCAAACCATCGAAGCATTTTTCCTTAGGAACCCCAATTATTGTACAATCAGCAACAGCTGAGTTGTTCTTCAAAATTAATTCCTCGATGGGTAAGGTATTGACTAAGCCCCTAGCGCACTGAATAGCATCAACGGAACGATCCACGTGAAAAAATTTATTATCCTGATCATAATAAGCCAAATCCCCACTAATCCAGTACCCTTGTTTATAACTTTTGAGGGTGCGGTTAGAATCATTCCAATAGCCTGGTGTAATAGTTGGAGATTTAATACCCAGGAAACCTACCTGATAGGGTGGCAGTAGATTTCCCTCCTCATCTAATACTACAGCTTTTACAAAACTGCGTGGCTTACCCATATATCGATTATACAAGCTTGTCTGGCGACTAGAGACTTTATTAAACAAAGCCATGCCGAGTTCTGAAGCACCTAGACCATCAATAAAGACTGATTTAGAATTCCCGGCATTTACCAGAGTCCTGATATGAGCTTCATGGGCAGCATCTCCCGTATTAATCCACATTTTTACAGAACTCAATTGGTCTTTTTCTAAAGCCTGGGAAGCCATGTCGGCATAGGTTTGTGGAAAAGCTGCTACTATAGTCGGTTTAAGTTCTTCAGCTTGAGTAATAGCATTATTTCCAGATAAATCTGACAAAACCATAGTGGGTAACCCCAGTAAGGTTACTGTCATAAAGTAGCTAATTCCCGCTGAATGTGAACTAGGTAAGGCAAACAAAAACTTATCGGATTGACTAGCTGGGAAATTTAGCAGCCGAATTCGTTTGCCAAAGAAAAACTGTTGATGCCCAAATATCACTGGCTTAGGCTTTCCAGTAGTACCAGAGGAATGACAGATCATAATTGGATGAGAATCTGTAGGAGAATATGGATACCACTGGGGAAGCTCTATCTCTGAGCTTTGAACAGCTGTATTGTTGACATCTGTGGCAATAAACTTTAATGAGTCATTAGTTTTGACGTAGCCACTAATACTATCGAGGTGCTTCTGATCAGAATATAAACCAATGGCACCAACACGCCTGATAAAGTCAGCAGCAATATCAGGATCCATACGACCGTTTACCAAAACTGGAATAGCACCGAGGTTGTTTAGTGCTAAGTAATGGATAAAGTAACCGATTCCATCGTCTAAATAGATAGCAACAGGATCATTCTCACGAATACCAGATTTCCTGTACCAAGAGGCATAGTTATCAACAACATCTTTTAAGGAAGATAAACTAAAACTGTTGATCGTCTCTCCTGTGAATGTTTTAAAAGGTTTTTCTAAAAACAAAAAATCATTGTTTCGATAATGGTTATTAGTAACAGAGTAATGGAGGAAGTTACCACATCCTAATTTCTTAGACAGGAATAACTTAATTCTTTCGTACAATGGCAAAATAGTTGGGTTAATGTTCATGAGCTTAAATCCAAAGTCGTGTCGAAATATAATTTATAATACCTAACAGATAATGTAATGCCGATAATGCCGATTATTTTTGAAAATTTAAATCAAATTTGCAAGTTCACTATCAGACAAAATAATCTCACCATAATCGGGAATCCAAGCTAGCCAGGTATTCTCAGATTGCCGACATAAAATAAGAGCTTCTTCACAATGAATCGAGTTAGGGATATCAGGGGCTTTAACCCAAACTTGAGAGTAGGATTCTCCCTCAAGGTTACTTGAGTTATTGTCTCTAAAACTTAAGGTCGATTCACTCTGCCTATTTTGGTTTGGCTTATAGTCATTTAAGCTAAGTAATTTACTCATTCTTAAATCCCCTCTTACTTGCTAATACATGTTGATTTTTTCCAAGGAAGTGATATCGTGTCCGGTTGTGGGCGATAGTGTTATTTGTCGTTGTTTCTTTGGTAATCGATACTCCCGGACATGATATTATTTACTTTTCCAGACAAGACTCTTTTACTGGAAGCCCAACATGCCGTCCACTAGGCGCAGTATGACCAAGCAGCTTATCGCCAGGCTTCAATTCTGTGACATTCAGGACTTTACCACCAGGTCCAAGAACTCTTACATGCCAATCGTCTTGAACAATCACATTTACCGGAATTCCAGATTTAGACACTGCATCGATACTGAGTAGGGGACGAACTTCTATCTTCATCCTGCCTACAACTATTTCTCGTGCCTTGCCATCACAATTTACCCCTAATACTTTGTGTCCTGAACTCAGCTCACTAAGATAATTAGTTTGACTAACACTAGACACTAAATAAGAATGTATAGCACCAGCATTGACTCGGAAAGGACGAGTTGGCATGTAGGGCAGTGGATGGGTCTCGCTGCTAACTAAAATCATTCCTTGGGAATAAGAACCAATGAGTATACCTTCATCTTTGGCAAAGTTAGAACAAGTATCTACACAAGCCCGCTCTCCCATGCCAATATGGGAAATTTTTGTTACTTCAAGTTCTTCCAGTGAAACTTCCAAATTGTTGGCCTTACGACACAGCTGCCCAAGCTCCCTGGCATCGATAATCCCGTTAGGGGTTAGCATGACCCCATGTGACCCTTTTTCTAAGACCCCCAGGACAATTTCTGCTTCCTCAATATCTTTGACAACGGTAATTATTTGCCCATCCGTGTTGTCTGCTGAGGCTAAAACAATCTCTAGAGGAATTTTTGTGGGGTCTTTAAAATAGATGACAGCCCATTTTTCTTGTCTAGCGATCTTACAAGCAGTTTGTAAGGTTTCGTCATCGGTCACATGAACAAAAAATCCGATTTCTGCTTGAGATTTGTACGTTTCTGGTTGAGTAGTTATTTCAGAATACCAGGAATGATCAAACAGTACTATATCGGCCTTTTCGATACATCCGTCCGCTTCTTCTGGGCTGTCTACAAAAGCAATGCGAGAGACAGAGTCATGACAATCCATGACTGGACTTGATGAATCAACTACCACTCCATTGATATCAGAGTTTAGAGATCCACACAGCGCTTTATAGTCAACATCATTAAAGCTTCTGAGGTCTAACCAAGATAATTTCATTACGCTACCTCCTTGATAGTAAACTGATAGGGATTAGTGATAACTTTGGCAATTTCTTGAGAAATGAATGAGGGATTACTGTGTTGAAATATATTTCTACCAACAGCAACGCCTTTACCGCCAGCCCTGATGGCATCTTTGATCATCGATAAGATCGAGCTATCTGCATTACTCTTTGCTCCTCCGGCAACGATAACAGGGATGTCAACGGCATTAACAACTTGTCTGAAGGATTGAACATCGCCAGTGTAGTTGACCTTGACAATATCTGCTCCTAGCTCCCAGGCCAATCTGGTTGAGTGAGCGATCGCATCTGCATCGTACTCATTTTTAATCTTCTCTCCTCGTGCATAAACCATTGCTAGCAATGGCATACCCCATTGATGACAGGCTGCTGATATTTGGCTGAAATCTTTGAGCATACGATATTCATCGTTGGCCCCAAGATTAACGTGAATTGAAACTCCATCTGCACCAAGCTTAATGGCTTGTTCAACACTACTGACTAGATGTTTGGAAGATGGATCGGGAGATAGGTTAGTTGACCCAGAAAGATGCAAAATTAACGATATATCTTTCTGAATTAAACCTGGATGGATTGCCCGAGCTATCCCTTGATGAGCAACAATTGCACTAATGGTTTTCTCCGGTAACGATCTGATGAATTGATGAACTTTTGCCAGACCACTAACCGGACCCAGTGTAAACCCATGGTCAATTGGGACTATAAAATAGTTGTCTAATCCTTTGAGAATTCTTGCCAAACGATAATTTTTACCAAGAGACATAACAGACTCCTTTTGACTCGATTACATGATGTGGTGTTTTCCAAAATCTTAGATTCCTATCGAACTAAGTGTTGGAAAACTAACTTTTAGTGTTTCATGGCACTTAGCTCAATCTCGATATTTCTATCGTGCCTGACACTCACAAACCGAAAGTCTCAGTTTTTGCCTCAGTTTTTGTCTTAGTAACTGGAACTAAAGTGAGTTATCTGGTTTTTTTTAGAGTAATCTCAGGAATTTCTTAGATTTCCCTCAGGTTGAACTCAACAGGATAACTGATATAGCAAAGGGCACTTCGGATCAGGGAGTCGGGAGTTGGGAGTCGGGAGTCGGGAGTCGGGAGTCGGGAGTCGGGAGTCGGGAACTGTAGCTTTACAACCAGTTCTGCTAGCATAGAATTTAAACAGGTTTGTCTCAGTTTTTGTCTCAGTGGTTTCAGTTATGCTGTGTTTCTGAGATTTTTCTCATTTTTACCTCAGATTCCCTCTTAGTTAACCTTCCCTAACTAATTCCATAACTTTCCATAACATTTCCATATTGCGCGGCTTTTTGGTCACCCATAGATTAAAGATTTAGGTATAGTGATGGCTGGATTAGGGATGGTGCCATAGCGATCGACCCCATGGATTGGGGGTTAAGCAAAGCAAGAGAGTGGACTTATGATGAATTCCGTGCGAGCATCTGAATCAGGACTTAAATTAGTAGACCAAGCTAGACGTCAGAAAAGATGGAACAAAACAGCGGTAGCTTGGTATACTAGCGCATTTACTTCTAAGGCAACCTTAAACCGATTTTGGGGGAGACAGTCAATTCGTACTGACACCTTCATGGCCATTTGTAGTGCTGTAGGTCTTGATTGGGAAAAGGTAGTTGAGCCGGATGAGATTGAGATAGATCAGATGGAGCTAACAGCGCTATCGACAACTGCTCTGGCTGGAATTGGACATCTTGATTGGGGTGGAGCTCCAGAACCGAGGAGTTTCTACGGTCGGATGCAGGAACTGAATACCCTACAGGAATGGATTCTACAGGACAACTGCTGCCTGGTGGCACTTCTAGGGATGGGGGGAATTGGCAAAACCACCTTGGCTGTGAAGTTAGCCCATCTGCTACAGGATAAATTTGAGTTTGTGATTTGGCGCAGTCTACGCAATGCTCCGCCCCTAGAGGAAGTCCTGGCAGACATGATTCAATTTCTGTCTGTGCAGCAGGAAACGAATTTACCGTCGTCTGTGGATGGCAAAATTTTGCGATTGATTCAGTATTTACAGACGGCGCGTTGCCTGCTGGTTCTTGATAATACCGAATCGATTCTCGAAAGTGGTTCTCGCACTGGTGGCTATCGAGAGGGATACGCTGGATATGGTGAGCTACTCAGAACTATTGGGGAAACTTCCCACAACAGCTGCCTAGTGATGACTTCCCGGGAGGCACCTCAAGACTTGACCCTTCTGGAGGGGGAAGCCTTACCCGTTCGCTGCTTCCCACTCAAAGGTTTACCAGAAACCCACGGACAGGAAATCTTTAAGGAAAAGGGAAATTTTATTGGCGATGACACCCAATGGATGACCCTAATTGAGCGTTATGCCGGAAATCCTTTAGCCTTAAAGATGGTAGCCTGTGCAGTCAGAGACTTTTTTGATAGCAATATTGCTCAGTTTCTGGATTTTTTAAAGGAAGGCTCATTCATTTTTGATGATATTAGGGATTTACTAGATCGGCACTTTCAGCGCCTTACCTCCACAGAAAAGGAACTGATGTACTGGCTAGCTATCAATCGGGAACCCATTTCTCTTGAAGAACTGCAAGAAGACTTTGTCTGCTACCTATGCGCTACGGATATTTTAGAAGCTGTAGGCTCTCTACAACGGCGGTCATTGATTGAGAAAACTTCAACTGGGTTTACCCAACAACCTGTAGTCATGGAATACATGATTAATCGACTCATCAAGCAGATTCCTGAAGAGATTATTAGTCAAAATATCGCTATCTTCCGCACTCACTGCCTAGTCAAAGCCAGCGCCCCTGACTATGTTCGGGATGCTCAAGTCTGTCTGATTATCGAACCGATTATTGAGAAATTACTCTCTAGTTTTGGTTCTACAACACAGCTGGAAAATCATCTCCTGGAAATCCTATCAAGGCTGCGCACCCCGACTCCTGGGGTTAAAAAATCTACTCTCCAGATGGGATATGTCAGTGGTAATACTATTAATTTACTTACTCAATTACAGATTGATTTAAACGGTTATGACTTTTCTGGCCTGACAGTTTGGCAAGCCAACCTACAGGGACTGACATTACATAATGTCAATTTCGCTGGCTGTGACTTGGCTGGCTCAGTGTTTACTGAAACCCTAGGGAATATGTTATCGGCAGCATTTAGTCCAGATGGGAGGATGTTGGCAATCTGTGATACAGATTTTCAGATTCGCCTATGGCATGTGCAAACTGGTAAACTACTGGTAATCTGTGAGGGTCACACTAATTGGGTACGCTCTGTTGCGTTTAGTGGGGATGGTAAAACCTTAGCCAGTGGTAGTGGTGACCATACCGTAAAGTTATGGCAAGTCAGTGATGGCAGGTGCTTACAAACTTGTACTGGACATACTGATGAAGTGTTCTCAGTTGCTTTTAATCCTCAAGGTAATACCCTGATTAGTGGTAGTAGCGACCAAACTGTCAGACTCTGGGATGGTGACACGGCTGAATGCCTTAATACCTTTACTGGACATACCGGTTGTGTGAGATCAGTGGCTTTTAGTACTAATGGCAAAACCCTAGCCAGTGGCAGTGATGACCACACTGTCAAACTCTGGGATGCTAGCACTGGTAGTTGGGTTAGAACTTGTACTGGACATACCAGTGGAGTACGCTCAGTTGCTTTTAGCACTGATGGCAAAACCCTAGCTAGTGGCAGTAATGACCACACTGTCAGACTGTGGGATGCTAGCACTGGTAGCTGTGTTAGTACTCACACCGGACATAGTAGTGGAGTCTACTCAGTGGCTTTTAGCACTGACGGCAAAACCCTAGCTACTGGTAGTGGCGACCATACTGTAAGGCTATGGGATTACCACACTGGTATTTGCCTGAAAACCTTGCATGGACATACTAATCAGATCTTTTCTGTGGCGTTTAGCCCTCAAGGTAACACCCTAGTCTGTGTGAGTTTAGATCAAACTGTCAGACTTTGGGATTGGGGCACTGGTCAATGCTTGAAAACTTGGCAGGGAAGTACTGATTGGGTATTTCCAGTGGCTTTCAGTCCTGATGGTAAAACTTTGGCTAGTGGCAGTAACGATAATACAGTCAGACTATGGGATTATCATAGCGATCGCTGTATCAGTATTTTGCACGGACATACTGCTCACGTGTGTTCAGTGGCCTTTAGTAGTGACGGTAAAACCGTAGCTAGTAGCAGTAGAGACGAAACAATCAGGCTGTGGGATATCAAGACGGGAGAATGCTTAAAGATTTTGCACGGACATACTGATTGGATCTATTCGGTCACTTTCAGTGGTGATGGGAAAACCCTAGCCAGTGGCAGTGCTGACCAAACGGTGAGGCTTTGGGATCAGCGTACTGGTCACTGCGTCAGCACTTTGGAAGGACATACTAATCAGATCTGGTCAGTGGCTTTCAGTAGTGATGGTAAAACCTTGGCCAGTAGCAATACAGACCAAACGGTGAGGCTGTGGGATGTCAGCACAGGGGAATGCTTGAAAACGTTACAGGGACATGGTAATCGGGTCAAATCCGTCGCTTTCAGTCCTAAGGATACTATCCTGGCCAGTTGTAGTACAGACGAAACGGTACGCCTCTGGGATTTGAGTACGGGTCAATGCTCTAAACTATTACGCGGACACAACAATTGGGTCTTTTCCGTGGCATTCAGTCCCGATGGCAACACTATCGCTAGCGGCTCTCACGACCAAACTGTCAAGGTGTGGGATGTTTCGACAGGGGAATGCCGCCACACTTGCATCGGACATACTCATCTGGTCTCTTCTGTTGCCTTTAGTGGGGATGGTCAAATTATAGCTAGTGGCTCTCAAGACCAAACCGTGAGGCTTTGGGACACTAAGACGGGCAAGTGCCTGAAAATTCTCAGAGCTCCGAGACTCTACGAAGCCATGAATATCACTGGAGTGACAGGATTAACTGAGGCACAGAAAGCAACTCTGAAACAGTTGGGTGCGATCGCAATCGACAATTTTCGTATTGATAGTTAATTTTGCTGTTCATTTAACGTCCTAATCTATACTTCGATTCCTATAAATGCTGATATTTTTATTTAGAAAATATTTGTAAAAATTTTTGTAAAAATTCCGGAATTATTGCTATTTTTATTACATCGAACTCAGGTAATCCTCCGGTGGGTTGGTTCTTGCAGTTTAGTTTTTACCAAAAAAGCTCTGCTATGATGATTTCCCAGATAAAATAGTGATAAAATAGTTTAATCTCATGCACATTAAAGATGCTGATGGGCCCAGAGGGCAGCCTGGGTGCGATCGCGAACATCCAACTCACAGAAAATATTAGTTAGATGATTTTTAATCGTGCCTTCGGTCAGATTAAGGGCGGCTGCAATTTCTCGATTGCTTTTACCTTGTCCCAACAGCTTCAGGATCTCTAGTTCCCGCTGATTGAATTGAGCATGATAATCTGTTTTTTCCCGTTCAGGTTGGGTATTATTCAGTTGAGAAAACACCTTCGGAGCGATGGTAGGACCTAATTGGCTGTATCCCTGATGCAAACTGCGAATGGCCGCTGCCACCTTAGGGGCTGGAGTGCTTTTAAGCAAATATCCCAAGGCCCCAGCCTGAAGAGACTGGAACACATAGTCATCATTGTCAAAGGTGGTTAAGACTAGAATCCGAATCCAGGGGTAGCGGGTATGGATTTCTCGGGTTGCTTGCACACCATCGCAGATGGGCATCCGCACATCCATCAAGATAATATCAGGCTGTAACCTCTGGGTGAGGGCAATGGCTTCTTCACCGTGATTGGCTTCACCCACCACCTCGAGATCATCCTCTAGGGACAACAGTGCCGCCAGTCCCTGCCGAAAGATGGGTTGGTCATCAGCCAATAGAAGTCGAATCATCGTGGTATCCTAATCTGAATACAGGTGCCTTGTCCCGGTGTGCTATCTAATTGTATCGATCCACTTATCAGCTGAACTCTCTCCTGCATACCCCTGAGGCCAAAACCCTGGGTGGGTTTAGCAATATCAAAGCCCATACCGTCGTCCTTTAGTTCAAGGATAACCGCATCAGCAGAAGCATATCCCCGGAGGTGAATAACCTGGGCTTGACTGTGTTTGCGGATATTTTCCAATCCTTCCTTAACCACACAGTAAAGCTGATGATTGGTTTGTAACGGCAGCTGGGGCAAATCTATTTTGCTTTTAACCTTTATGGAGGGGTTGGATGTAAAAGATTCCAGCAGCTGTGGCAGCGCCTTATTGAGATCAAAGGTCTCTTCTCGCATGGTGGTCACTGCCCGACGCACTTCTTGTAAGGATTGGCTGGCCAGCAGTTTGGCCGTCTCTAACGCTGGTTGAAGCTGATTAGAGTTTCGTTCGTAGAGTCGTTGTGCTAATTCTAGCTGCACATCAAGGGAGGTCAAAGTATGCCCCAATGAATCATGAATATCGCGAGCAATGCGGGTGCGTTCTAAATCTGCGGCTAGCAATTCAACTTCCTGGGTCAAGGCGATTGCTCGCTGACGACTCCTGTACTCAGCCACCAAGGTTAAACAGAGCAGAATAATCGGTACGCTCAGGGAAATATAGTTCACAAGGTTATTGAGAACAATACCCGCAAGAAATACTTGGGGAGCCTCTTGAAAGGTTTGTAGGTTTTTTTCTAAGCGAGCTTGCTGCTCTGCAATCGGTTTTGAGAGATCAGTTAGTACATCATTCGTTAACTGCCACGCAAAACCTACATGCCAGGCAATACCGGCTAAAACAACCGTGATGATCACGTCCCGACGACGCAACAGAAAACAGCTTTTGGCGAAGTATAGAAAGAGAAGGAGATCCAGACCTACATGACTAAAGATACGTGTCAGCAACAGACAGGCAATTTCGGCAAAGATATAGGCTCGTCGCTGCCACATGGGGCGACGGATTGGAAAGAAGAAGCTCAGAATGGCCAAAACTCCCAATACGAAGAAGTTTATTAGGTAGTCACCGCCCTTGGCCTCATAGGACAATGATTTATTCAGGATGAAAAACAGCAGTATCAGGGTCACCATCACCAAACATGCCCATTCCACATAACGCAGGATTTTGGGAATTGAAGGATTAATGGTGGAAACCTGAGGAGTTGTCCGAGCTGACATCAGCTTACCTAATGCTTATGACTGCTTCTACAGCTTATGAAACTTATGGATAAATTTCCATGACAAACGTCATGTATCCATATGACCTTTCGCTATAGTCAGTTTGAAATGGCCTGTTTAATATTGAATTATAAGCAACTTTTCAGAGGATACGGTTTATCATGAAACAATTTCAATTTGGTGCAGGTTTGATGATGTCTATTAGTTTGATGGGTTTTAGCCTTGGCAATCCACCGCTACCCCTAACGGCAAAAACTGCTAGCGCTGCTGAGAGTCAGACCGCTGTAGCACCGTTACTTCAGCGGGAACTATTCTTTGGCGATCCAGAGATTACAGGTGCCCAGCTTTCCCCCGACGGTCAGTTTCTGGCCTTTCAAAAACCTCTAGACGGCGTGATCAATGTGTGGGTTAAGGGCATCGATGAACCGATGGAAGCTGCTCGTCCAGTCACGGCTGATGCTGAAAGCCCGATCATGATTTACTTTTGGAGCGCCGATGGTCGTTACATTCTCTACGGCCAGGATAAAGGGGGCAATGAGAATTTTCACATTTATGCGGTTGAAGCTAAATCTTTAGGTGAGACTAGCCCGGTAACCCGCGATTTAACCCCTGTAGAGGGGATTACGGCCATGATCTATAGCGTTCCTAAACGGACTCCGAACCACATCATTATCGGTCTTAACGAACGCAATCCCCAGTTTCATGATGTCTATCGTTTGGATTTGACAACAGGCGAGCGGACGCTGCTGATTCAAAATGACGAGAATATTGCCCTCTGGACAACCGATTTAGACGGTAATGTGCGCATCGGCTATCGCCAAACCCTGGAAGGGGGGCATGAGATTCTGGCGGTGCAACAAGATGGATTAACACCTGTTTACACCTGTCGAATTGAAGAAACCTGTGTCCCCATTCGCTTTCATAAAGATGGCCAACGGGTGTATCTGATCAGCAATCGGGATGGGAATTTAATGCAGTTAAAGCTGCTTAATCTCGAAAGCCAGCAGAGTCAGGTCGTGGAAGTTGATCCTGAAAACCAGGTGGATTTTGGCCGTGCAGTGTTTTCAGAAGCGACTGATGAGTTGATTGCTACCTCCTATGTTGGCGATCGCATCCGCATCTATCCTCAAAACGACAAGATAGCGGCTGATCTAGCCTTTCTGAAACAACAGCTGCCCGACGTTGATATTGTGTTGCAATCCCTTACTATCGATGATCGCTTTGCGTTGATTAGAACCCGGAGCGATGTGAATCCTGGGTCTACTTATCTATTTGATCGTAGTACTCAAACCCTGGAAAAACTCTACGATGATCGGCCAGAGCTGCCCAGGCAACATTTGGCCACCATGCAGCCGATCCGCTATACAGCCCGTGATGGTCTAGAGATTCCAGCCTATCTGACCCTGCCCCAGGGGGTAAACCCAGTCAAGCTACCGGTGATTGTCATGCCCCACGGTGGACCTTGGGGACGAGATATGTGGGGGTACAGGCCGTTTACCCAGTTTCTCGCTAATCGTGGCTACGCCGTTCTCCAACCCAACTTTCGAGGGTCCACTGGCTATGGTAAAGCCTTTCTCAATGCCGGTAACAACGAATGGGGCACGGGTGCAATGCAGCATGACCTGACGGATGGCGTGCAGTATCTGATTGATGCAGGGATTGCCGATCCCGAGCGTGTGGGAATTTTTGGTGGCTCCTATGGAGGCTATGCCACCCTAGCTGGTTTGGCATTTACACCAGATATCTATGCCGTTGGCGTATCCAATGTGGGGCCATCGAACCTGATTACCTTGCTCAAGTCAATTCCCCCCTATTGGGAATCGATGAAGGCTACCTTTGCTCTGCGGCTGGGAGATCCAGATGATCCGAGCGATCGCACCCGTCTAGAAGCCCAGTCACCCCTGTTTTCCGCCGACCAAATTCAGGCCCCGCTGATGGTGGTTCAGGGAGCCAACGATCCCCGAGTTAAGCAAGCGGAGTCAGACCAAATTGTGGCCGCATTACGAGATTTAGGCCGACCCGTGGAATATCTGATTGCCCCGGATGAAGGCCATGGTTTCCGTAAGGAGATCAACTCACTGGCCATGACAGCTGCATTAGAGAAGTTTTTAGCTGAACATTTAGGCGGACGTTACCAGGCTGAGATGTCTTCAGAGGTACAGGCTCAACTAGACAAATTAACTGTTGATATTGACACTGTCACAGTTAATTAATCCGGTGAGCCTGAGATTGTTGAACTTGACCCAGCAATTTACAACCGCTATTTGGGAACCTACCAATTACTCCCTAATATGGAGATCGCTATTCGAGTCGAGGAACAACAACTACTCGCCCAAGCCACAGGGCAGGAAGCGTTTACCCTTTACCCTGTTTCAGAAAGTGACAGCTCCCACACTGACTCTTTGAGTTCAGTGTGGGCTTCCCAGCCAATCCAGCTATTGCTTAGGAGGCGCTGGGCTTTAAGAACGGACTGCCCTGCCGCTCTGTTTTTTTGGTCTTTTGTTTAATAATGTTTGACCAACTTTCCAGCATTTATGGCCTTTGGCCACGCTACGCGAACGGCTTTGAAAGTCAGTATTATGAGTATAACACATCGATTGGTCTTTTGTGAAAGACTCTGTGGAAAATTTATCCCACATCTCAATGCGCAGCATGAGTGTGGGATGAATTTTGCCAGAAACTAAATTCTTGGCTCAGGTTGCAGATATCACGATTCAATTCAATTTCTCAGCAGATGAAACGGTTAACGGACTAACACTTTATCAAGCGGGTCAGGAATTGATTGCATCCAAGGTGAATTAATTTAATAGATTGAGATTGGGGGCACACTGCTGTGTGTCCCGTGCAAAATTGCTAACGATACTAACGAGGAGCCTCTAGTTATGGAAACAGAAACGACTCAACCTACTGCAAGACAAGTATTAACTCAGGCGGCAGCAGGTGCGGCTGCCGGATTACTGGTGGGCATCGCTATCATGTCTATCTATCGATGGCTTTGGCATGTAGAGATATCTTTGAATACAATAATGCTTTTAAGCATAGGCTTCTCCATTTACTGTGGAGTTTTATCAGCTTGGCTAGGGAAAAGATTCTGGAATTTACTCGGTACCTTTCTCAGCCATATCAGCTGATAGTTGGTTTGGGGCAAGGCCCCCTTAGAGCTGATTCGTCAAGTAAATCTTAAGAAGTCTGAAAGCCTTGCTATGATTGTCTTTTCGGTATTAAATAGTTCAATTGTTCTATTTTAGCGCAAGCCTTATCCTACAAGGTTTAGTGCGAGTTTACGAATCAGCTCTAAGGAAGTATGTTTACAACTCAAATCAAAATGCTATATGACTAACCCATTTCCAGGGATGAATCCCTACCTCGAACAACCGGAATATTGGTCGGATTTCCACAACCAATTGGTGGCGGCTTTGGCTAGAGCATTAATTCCGAAACTGCTACCTAAATATCGGGTAGTCACGGATAAGTGGGTTTATAAGATTGCTGGCTCAACCAAGATTGCCATTGGTAGACCCGATGTTACGGTTCAACAAAGCCGAGATGCTTCAGCTGCAATGGCTACAGCAGTTGCGGTATCTGAACCGTTAGTTCAACCGATTAAGGTAGCTGTTCCTTTACGAGAAGAAGTCCGACAATCCTACATCGAGGTTAAAGATGTAGCCACTAAGGAAGTGGTGACAGCGATTGAAGTTATCTCTCCTGCCAATAAACGAGGAGAAGGGCGTCAGAAATACGAAGCCAAACGGCAGCAGATATTCGAGAGTATGACTCATTTGGTCGAAATTGACCTGTTGCGAGATGGAGAACCCCTGCCTGTTTCTAACACCAGTAATCTGAGTCATTATCGGATTTTAGTCAGTCGTTCTAATACCCGTCCCACGGCTGACTTGTACCTTTTTAATTTATGCGATTGGCCGTAGGCCACGCCAAAGGCGAACGCATTCCTTCTTTTCCGCTTCCCCTTCTTCCTGGGGATACCGAACCAATGGTAGAATTACAGACATTAGTGGATGAGCTTTATGACCAGTTAGGCTACGACTATTTTATTGACTATAGCAGCAATCCGCCATTCCCTTGGTCGGAGGATGATGTGGCATCTTGGGCAGGAGATCGTCGATAAAATTTTTGAATCAGGACAAGAATGAACAGCAAGATAAATGTTCGCAGATTGCCCAACCTTTGTTTTCCCTGCTCAATTATCCATTAAGCGATTGGCCGTAGGCCACGCCAAAGGCGATGAAGCTAAGCTTCCGCTAAAAGCGAACGCGACTTAGATAAACTCCCCATAATCCCAGTAAAATTAACCGACGTGAGTTCTTTATCTTCTGCTCTCTCGTTATATCTCAATTCCAAGGATTAACGGTTATGTCAAGTCAACTAGAACCCCTACTAAAGCTAATAGTTCCACAATCTTTGGACCTCAACGTCAGTCACCAACAGTTTGAACAATTAGCTAATGCTAACCGAGACCTGAGATTAGAAAGAACTGCTGAGGGAAAATTGATTGTGAATCCACCAACAGGATGGGAAACCGGTAAAAGAAATCTAAGTATTAGCAGGCAATTGGGCAATTGGTATGAGGAAAACCCGGAACAAGGAGAAGCATTTGACTCATCTACCGGATTTGAACTTCCCAATGGCTCCAATCGTTCCCCTGATAGCTCTTGGGTGTCACGTAACCGCTGGGATGCACTGACAGAGGAACAAAAACAAACTTTCCCTAAAGTCTGTCCTGATTTCGTAATTGAGTTGCGATCAAAGTCTGACAGTCTCAAGGAGCTACAGGCAAAAATGCAAGAGTATATTGACAATGGCTTGCGCTTGGGGTGGCTGATTGACCCTCAGAATCGACGGGTTGAAATTTATCGCTCAGGACAAAAAACTGAGGTTATAGATAATCCCAAAGAGTTATCTGGAGAAGCAGTGCTTCCCGGTTTCAAACTTAAATTACAAGGTATTGTAAACTGATTCCCAGGGTAAACCCATCCTACGTTTAACAGCAACTAGAAGATGCTGATAAATTCGTTATTCTCCTGCTCCAAGTTAAGGACAATTCAGCTATCAGCTAATGCGCTACGCGCACGCGTGCGCGTTCAGCTTTTGAATAAAAGAGGTAAGCATTCGTTTAATACTGAGTTAAATCCCAGCGTCGTTCGCACAGCGTGGCCAAACGCGCCCCGCGTGGCCAAAGGCCAAGGCCAAAGCCAAGGCCAAAGCCTGTGCCACACGCGAACGATGTTTTTTTTGAAGCTGAACGCGCACGCGTGAGCTAAAAGCTCACCGCTGTTCGCGTAGCTTGGCCAAAGGCCTTTCGCTGAGGGCTGACCGCTGAGGGCTGACCGCTTACGAATTCTTGATAAATTCTTGATTTTCCGGGATTAGCCTTTGTAGCAGGTTAAGGTAGTAAAGAAGCAGTTAGGAGAGTTTACGATTATGGAATCCCATGATTTTTTGATGTTAGTTCTGTTACTAAGTCCTGGTATGTTGCTTTCAGCAGTGATCATGCTCACCTTTGCCGCTGGTGGCTAAGCTCGACAAAGTCTAATCAACTATTCTCTACCTGGAAAATTAATCAAGCCGTGGGACATACACTTAATTGCCTTGGCTTGGGAGAAATATCTGAGTATTTCTATCAAGAGTATTTCTATCAAGCAAGAATCCCACGGCACTTTCAAGCTTTAGTGCTGGATGTGTTAAATTTCCCGAATCACGGTCTGACCATCCTTAACTTCTCCAACTAGAACCAGATCGGTAACCCCAACAAATAAACCATTTTCCAGAACACCAGGAATATTATTGATAGTTTTTTCTAGCTCAGCTGGGTTATCAATGGCATCAAATTTGACATCAACGACCATATTTCCCTGATCTGTAATCACTGGTCCAGCTTTTTTGACCCCCATGCGCAGTTCCGGTTTACCCCCTAGCTTTTCAATGGCATTCATAACTGGTGTGATTGCCATCGGGATAACTTCTACAGGTAATAGGAAGGTAGACCCCAAGCGGTCAACTATTTTAGTGCTATCCACCACTACGATAAATTGTTTGGCCAGGGAATCTACAATTTTCTCACGGGTGTGGGCAGCGCCACCCCCCTTAATCAAATTTTTCTGGGGATCGACTTCGTCAGCACCATCAATCGCTACATCTATGTGATCAACCGCATCAAGGGTAGTCAAGGGAATACCGTACTGTTTCGCCAAGACTTCTGCCTGGAAAGAGGTGGGGATGCCTACAATATCTTTAATCTCTCCAGAGTTTAAGCGATCGCCTAAAAACTGAATTGCATAGGCAGTCGTTGAACCAGTGCCTAGCCCCACAATCATTCCCGACTGCACCCGCTTGGCAGCTGCTTTGCCAACTTCCTGTTTCATTAACTTAATGGGGTCAATTTCTGCACTCATAACAACGTTAGTGATTAGTGGTTAGTGGTTAGTGGTTAAAACGTAAGTTTTAATTCACAACTCACAATTTTAAATCGATCGGGTAACAGACGATGCAAAATTACCTGAGCTTGCCAGACTTTCCACCATCAGCGTTAAGCTAATAGGTAGTTGGTACTGCGCACACAAAATTAACAGCTATCTATCAAGCTCAATAGCTTACTGTTTCGTTAGCTTTAATTTCTTTGGTATTGGTAAGCTATCCTGATCTGGCTTAAGACACCATAAACCTATCGGGATTTGCCACTGATCATCAACCAAAAAAAAGAAAAGACTCTCTGTCTGGCAGAATGAGTCAGATATCGATATTAAAGTAGCACTATCAGCAGACTGGTCAAACCCAATCTGAGGTGATTAGATCTTTTATTTAAAAATTGCGTGGAAAGCCTGAAGCTTTACAGAGGAATAAGCCCACGCCTCCCTGACGGGTAGGACGTAGGGCTAATCTTGCCAGAATTGGTAATGGAAATCAGTTAGATTTATCCCAACTTAAGAGTTAGTAGTTTGAGCCGATAACAGTTCTTTCAGCTTCGCCAATTCATTAGCCCAACGGGGATCGGGTTGAATTCCAGCGGGGTCAGATGTAGTCTGTTGCTGCTTACGCTTAGACTTATTCTTGTTGTTGTTACGGCGAGGGGGAGGAGTGTTGTTGGCAGATGGGGTTGATTCCTGATTGGGTTTTTCTTTCTCCTTAGATGCTTCTTTGTCTTGATTCTTGGATCGTGGCAGGGCTTTTTCAATTTTCAAGGTAGTATCCTTGAACATATGACCATTGAACTTTTCAATGAATTGATCAGCCTCCTCATCCGTTGCCACCGTGACGAAGCCGAAGCCCCGACATTTACCAGTTTTACGATCTTTAATCACTTTTGTGCTAAAGTTTTCACCGGCTTCAGCAAAAATAGCTTGCAGCTCATCACGGTTTACTTCTTCTTTAGGTAAGTTACCTATGTACAGACGAATAGACATTTAGAGATACCTCCGGGCGATAACAAAAAAAAGAAAAAATTGTTGACAGCAGTCACTAGGGTGGATAAAGATAAATTTGAGCGACGAAAACTTGCCACGTCTAGACAATCTTCTGACGTACCTTACCAACCTCAACTGAATAGACGGATGCAGTAAAATCAAAACTCCTATATACCACATGTTCGGAGCTACTACGACCCACTCGTTGACCTCTGGTTTACCATTAGCTCCGATTCTAGTTAACAGTTTTTTACTTACTCTTATCTAATTATTACAGAATGTTTACACCATATCATGGACATAATCAAACATTCAGTCGGTTAGTGATTATAACATTGTATATTCCCAGAGGAAAGTCTTAAGCTCTAAAATATAGGTTGTGATGCCTTCCGATAAATTTCGTCACCAGTTACGTCAAGAAGCACAACAATGGCAAACAGAAGGGTTGATTGATGCTGGCCTATACGCTCAATTAGCGGAACGCTATCAATTTAGTGACCTGGAAGTAGCGGCCCGTAATCGATTCGTCGTAATTTTGCTAGTTCTAGGCAGTCTTCTCTTAGGCTTGGCCATGATCACCTTTGTGGCAGCCAACTGGCAAGCCTGGTCTCGGTGGTTGAAAGTGACCTTGCTTCTGAGTGTCTTCTTCGGGATCAACATTGCTGGCTTCTATCTATGGCGAGACCCAACCCAAGGTAGGCATTGCCGTTTGGGACAAGGTTTATTACTTTTAGGAGCCCTGACTTTAGGAGCCAATATAGCACTGATGTCCCAAATGTTCCACCAAAGTGGACCACTCTATCAGTTATACCTGATTTGGGGATTAGGAGTCTTAGCCATGGCTTATAGCCTACGCTTGACCCTATTAGGGATGCTGGCAATGGTCTTGATTGGATTAGGGTATGTGCAAGGAATGTCCCAGCCAGAATTTCTGGCAATCACAGAGTTGTCTTGGCTAAGGCTAATCATACAACATATGCCAGTGTTTGCGGGTTTACTGTTTATTCCCCTGGCTTACTGGTGCCGTTCACGATGGATGTTTCGCTTAAGTGCGATCGCAGTAGTTGCTGCCCTGGAATGGAACTTGATCAACTTCGAGCTATGGCCTTATCCCGGTTGGATTGCTGCGATCGCATGCGCTCTACCACCAGCCTTGTTATGGTCATACGGGGGTTTCCTGGGAAGAATTCAGCCCAACCTCCAGGAATTTAATAGCACAGCCCGCACCCTTGGTATCACCTTCCTCAGCCTATCATTTTATTTTTTGTCTTTCCACGTGTTATGGGATAGTTCACCATCAGTCAAACCGCTAGTTGACGTCACCTCAATACTCCTGGAACCTGCTGTGATTGATAGTGTCATTTTAGGTAGCTTCACGATCTGGGCGTGGATAAAACTGTTGCGTCGAATGGACTCAACAACTAAGGTTGTGGCTATTATGATTGTGATCAGCGCCCTAGTTCCCTATTGGCATCTCAGTATTGGTATTCTACCCATCATAGCGGTATTCATCTTCAATGTGCTTTTATTCCTAATCGACATCGGTTTAATCCGCGCCGGACTAGCAGAGGGGAAACGAGGTTTATTCTGGGGTGGCATGGTGCTACTGACGCTGCAAATTTTGACCCGGATGCTGGAGTACGATACTGGTTTATTAGTCAAATCCATAGTCTTATTCCTCTGTGGGCTAGGTATTATTGGTGCTGGACTATGGTTTGAGCGCTATTTGAAGTCTGAATTATGATTTATGACCTATGAGCATTAATTCTGAGTATTACCGTCCTATACCAAGCTGGCGATTCTGGGTACCTCTTTTATTTCAAACCGCACTAATTATTACTGTTCCCACCCAGGCAATTTACACTACACTGACTGGAAAAACTGTCATCCTTCAGACAGCGCCAGTAGACCCTTATGAACTTTTGCGAGGCTATTCCCAAACTCTAAGATACTATATCTCTAATCAGGATAACTTGCGCAATCTTCCTGGCTGGCAAAAATTGCCCAAGCAACAACCTAATGGCAACAAGGTAACCTTTATCAAGCCTGGTACCCGTTTTTACGTAATTTTAGAAGCACCAGACTCATCCAACTCAACTAAACTACCAATAGCTTGGAAACCAGTAGGCTTAAGTGCCAAATTCCCTTCCCAACTACCAGCTAATCAGATTCCTATCAAAGGTGTTGCTAACTATGGTTCGATTGAGTACGGATTGGAAACTTACTATATGCCAGAAGACCAACGGGAACAAATTAATGAAGAATTAAATAGTGCTAGGCAAGAGAACTCTAACCTACCGATATCACCACCACCAATTGTGATGGAAATTAAGGTGGATGCTCAAGGGAATGCTTTACCAATCGGAATCTGGGCACTGGTAAGTAAGGATTCTCAACAGCAGATTCGCAAGTATCGGTTTTAAGAGGGAATCGGGAATCGGGAATCGGGAATCGGTAATTGGGAATCGGGAATCGGGAATCGGGAATCGGGAATCGGGAATCGGGAATCGGGAACGGGGCAAATAGTGTAATTCACATTTAACGGTACCCTTCACCGAAAGCCAAAGGCGAACAACCTTTTTGAATTAAGAATGTAGAATTACAAATTCTTAATTCTTAATTCTACATTCTTAATTCTTCATTCTGACAGACAACCTTGGCCAAAAGGCCACGCGTGCGCGTTCAACCCTTAATCAAGCCGCCAGTTAAACGGTAAAATAGAATAAATCCCCTTCGGGTCATTGAAGGTTGTGAAAATTGCCAAATCCTGTTTTAGCTTCAGCAATTCTGTAGTTAGTGGCTCAGGTAATTGTCGGCTTGTGAGCGTAACATCATTAGTCAGGGTCTTCAGAATCCTTTCCTCGAAACTAGGAATTTTTGGATACTCTTCTACTTCCCAATCATTCTTTAACTTAGCTTGCTTAGCAGCATACTCAATAGCATCATTAATACCCCCAATCTCATCAACTAAACCTATCTGCTTGGCGTCTATACCTGACCAAACCCGTCCCTGAGCAATGTCTTTCACCTTGCCCTTAGGCAATTTACGTGACTCTGCTACTTTGTCAATGAACTGGTCATAAATCTGATTAACCATGGTTTGGTAGATTGCTAACTCTTGGTCTGTTTTGGGACGGACAGTACTTTGAATATCCGCTAAAGAAGCTGTTTGTACAATATCCCAGGTCAGACCATTGTTGTTAGCTAATTCTTGGATATTAAAAAGTACACCAAAGACACCAATAGAACCAGTGATAGTATTTGGCTCAGCAAAAATTCGGTCGCTATAGGTAGAAATCCAGTAGCCACCAGAAGCTGCCACATTGCCCATAGACACAATCACTGGCTTTTCCTCACGGATCAGCCGCACTTCCCGTTGAATAATCTCAGAGGCTGTAGCACTGCCACCAGGACTATTAACCCTTAGCACTACTGCTTTAATATCTTTATCCAGCCGTAGCTCGCGCAGCTGTTTAGCAAAGCGTTTACCCCCCACTTGCTCAAGGTTTCCTTGACCGTCAACAATGCTACCCTCAGCATAAACTACGGCAATTTTATGCTTAGACTTGCGATTTTTAGAGTAAGGACTTTTCGCTCTAGCGTAAGTAGCCAGCTTAATTTTCCGGAACGATTTATCCTTTTCCTTTTCTCCAGTAAGCTCTTTGAGAGTAGCAATCACCTCATCGAAGTATCCAACTTGATCCACCAAACCTTGAGTTTTGGCCTCTGATGCGATCAACATCCCTTGACTATTAGCGATCGCTTGCAAGGTCTTGGGAGTAATCTCACGACTTTTCCCCACTGCTGTCAAAAATTCATCCCAAATATCATCTAACAATTCTCGAGTCTGTTCCCGACTTTCAGGACTCAGCTGTTTGAGCAAGAACGGTTCAACTGCGGACTTGTATTTGCCAACTCGAACCACCTGAACACCAATACCATACTTCTGGAGAGCTCCGGTCAGAAAAAGTTGGGAAGAGTTCAAGCCATTGATTTCCACAACTCCCATCGGGTTAAGAATTATCGTATCCGCAACCGAGCTAAGATAGTATTCCCGTTCTCCCAAATCTACGTCATAGGCAATAATTTTTTTTCCAGCAGCTCGGAAACGCTCCAGAGCCTCCCTTACCTCCTTGAGATTTGCTAACCCAGTGTTGCCAACAGTTTTAGATGCAGCTCCATCCAGGTAGAGGGCAACAATGCGTTTATCCTTAGTTGCCTTATCCAGAGTATCGAGCACTTTGCGCAAAGGGATGATATTGCTTTCTTGACCCGATAACACCTCTTCAATCACTTCACTAGTGCTTGAGGTAGGATTGGTATCGCTGATATTGACCGATAAATCAAACACCAGCACTGATTTATCTTGAACCTGTGGCCCTGTATCTTTCGATGCTACTGCAATCAGTACAAACAGGAATCCACTAGTAGCTAAACTAAAAAATAGAATTAAACCGGCAAGACTTCCTACTAGGCTGGCAAATGTTTGTTGAATAAATTGACGCATTTGGTAAAGGATTAAGGATTAAGGATTAAGGATTAAGGATTAAGGATTAAGCATAAAGAATGAATGATTAAGCATAAAGGATTAAGGATTAAGGATTAAGGATTAAGGATTAAGCATCAAGGATTAAGGATTAAGGATTAAGGATTAAGGATTAAGGGCGATTCCCGATTCCCGATTCCCGATTCCCGATTCCCTATTCTCTATTCCCGATTCCCGATTCCCGATTCCCGATTCCCGATTCCCGATTCCCGATTCCCTATTAGCACTATCCTAACTTTTTCAAAGTGTTGGATTGCTTGAGATCAGACAAGGTAGCATTACCGGTGCAGAATAGAGCAGTAGTGATTTCTGCCATCAACAATTGCACTAAGGCATCAACGGCATCTACTGACTCAGCTGCTGCTTGGAGGAATGGTAATGCTAGACCAGCAATATCGGCTCCTAATGCGATCGCTTTTGCCACATCCAAACCATTGCGCAATCCCCCAGATGCAATTAGGGGAATGTTGGGGGCAATAGCTCGAATACTGGTAATGCACTCAGCGGTTGGTAAACCCCAGTCACCAAAGGTCTGTCCTAACCGACGCTGATGAGCGGTTAATCCTCGCTCACTTTCTACCTTTGCCCAAGACGTGCCCCCCGCACCAGCAACATCAATAGCGGTAACACCAGCCTCCAGCAACTTCTGGGCCATAGCCGCTGAGATGCCATTACCCACTTCTTTAGCAATCACTGGTACCGTCAACTTACTGCATAAACCATTAATTTTGTCAAGTAAACCCTTGAAATTAGTATCCCCGTTAGCTTGAATGCACTCCTGCAAGGGATTGATGTGCAAAATCAGTGCATCTGCTGTTAACAGGTCAACCACCTTTTGGCATTCTTCTAGTCCATAACTGTAGTTCAGCTGAACCGCACCGATGTTGGCAAATAGAATAATATCCGGAGCTTGGGAGCGCACCGCAAAGGTATGACCAACCTCTGGTTTTTCCACGGCCACTCGCTGAGAACCAACCCCCATGGCTAGTTTGTAATGTTGGGCAACCTCAGCCAGACGAAAATTAATCGTTTTTGCCTGTTCAGTACCACCAGTCATAGAAGAAATCAACAATGGTGCTCCCAAGGATTTCCCCAGAAATGTGGTAGATATGTCAATCTCACTGCGGTTTAGTTCTGGTAAGCAACAGTGAGTGAAGCGGTACCTCTCAAGTCCATTGGTATTGGCACGAAATTGAACATCTTCATCCAGACAAATCCTGATGTGGTCGGCCTTTCGCTGTTGGGTTTGGGTCATAATTATTTGGAAAATAAGAGCAATCTGATCACGATTCAGGCGCTAATTACTTTAATTAATTCCACTCCATCCCGACCATCATTATCGTTTAGATAAACCTTTACCTGTTCTTCGGCGGATGTGGGGAGTAGTTTGCCCGTAAAATCTGGACTAATCGGCAGTTCCCGATGTCCTCGGTCTACTAGCACTAATAATTTAATCGTTTGGGGTCTACCATACTCAAGCACCGCGTTTAGAGCAGCACGAATGGTACGTCCTCTATAAATGACATCATCCACCAACACCACTATCTTACGATCAAGATCGAAGGGAATATCTGTTTTTGCTGGGGTGCGAATGCCAATTCGATCGAGATCATCCCGATAAAAGGTGATATCCAACGCTCCCACTGGCACACTGACCTGCTCTAGGGTTTCAATCTGACGTCCTAGCAACTGAGCTAAAGGAACACCTCTGGTATATATACCCACCAGTGCTAGTTTGGACAAATCACTCACTTGTTCGATCACTTGAGATGCCAAACGATTTACTGTACGGCGCAGTTCTTCAGCTGATAGGATTTCAATGGTTTGAGTAGGCATCCTGGTTCATACAAAATTTCAGCAGGATACCCCGCCCACACAAATAGCGAGTTAGGCGGGGAAGGGGCTTTCAAGGTTTTGATATTATACCAGACGAACACCTATCACCGTGGAGCAAGAGATGAAAAGGTTTTAGCATCAGCGATTCCAGTGGGAAATAAGCCTTTGTCCCGTTGATATCGCTTCAGGGCTGCCTCTGTGGCTGGTCCAAATACGCCATCTTTTAGTCCTTTATAGTAGCCTAGGTAAATCAAGCGATT
The DNA here is from genome assembly GCF_010672095.1 of Moorena sp. SIO3I6. Lineage (NCBI taxonomy): Bacteria > Bacillati > Cyanobacteriota > Cyanophyceae > Coleofasciculales > Coleofasciculaceae > Moorena > Moorena sp. SIO3I6. The sequence goes on from NZ_JAAHHU010000071.1 coordinate 33,125, forward strand.
CTGAAGGCTATTCACTCTTGTGCCACTACTACCTCGTTTTAATGGAGTAATGATGCTAGCAGCAACGGCAATTCCAGAAGAATTGCCCCGTAGTGCTGATAAGGTACGAGAGTCAGCAATGCCATTTGCTGGCAGTTCCCGAGAAAGCTGATACTCTTTGACTGCCGTCTCAGTTAATTTACCATAGTATCCTGTTACTGGCCCTTTGTAGAATCCCAACTCTGTGAGGCGATTTTGCAGTTGTTTCACCGATTCGCCATTGCTGCCTGGTCGCAACTCAGTGACGTTGGGAATAATATCCTTATCATTAGGATTTTTGGCTAAGTCTGACAAAGTGCGAGAGTCAGCAATACCAGTCACTGGTAGTCCCCTCAAGCGCTGAAATTTTATGACCCCTGCTTCAGTTAAACGACCGTAGAATCCCGTTACTGGACCGTTGTAGACTTTCAACTCCCTCATGCGCT
>NZ_JAAHHU010000710.1:0-2395 GCF_010672095.1 Moorena sp. SIO3I6
CCCCAGACATTAACCAACACAACTTCAATTACTATGGTGCATTAGCCAATTTCCAAGTATACGGGCGTCAAGTGGGAACCCAAGCCAAACAAGTGAAACAGGATATGCGATCGCTTTCTTGGTTCCTCACTAAAACTGGTGCCCAAGGGTCAATCCCAGAATCCCAAGCAGCTATTGTTCAGGCAGTTGAGCAAGGGACAGAATTTGACCTACACCAGACTTGGGAGTTACCCGATGCTAGCCAACTGAAACTGTATCACAAGCGGCAGCCACCAATAGCCGTAAAACCATTATCGATAAAGCCTGTGGGTGACCAATCATCCATAAAACCCACTAGTTTAGATGGCAATGCTTCCCTGGCCAAAAGGCCACGCTACGCGAACAGCAATACTCTCACTTCAAATTCCAGAGTTAAATTAGACCAAGTCACCGTACCAGAAACATCTCCTGCTGGAGTACCTGTACCAGTAACTTATCAGTGGACTGGTTCTTGGGAGCAATTACAATCTGGCATCGTTATCCTAACCTGGCAACCGGTAGAGTTGAAGGTTGGCCAGTTGAAGGTTAACAAGTTGAAGGTTAACAAGTTGAAGGTTGGCCAGTTGTTCGCGAAGGGTGGCCTTTTGGCCAAGGTTGAAGGTTTAACGGAAACTAACCTACAACCTAACAACCTTCAACCTTCCACCGAAACTAACCTTCAACCTTCCACCGAAACTAACCTTCAACCTTCAACCCAAACTAACCTTCAACCTTCAACCCAAACTAACCTGCAACCTTCCACCGATTCTAACCTGCAACCTTTAACCCACCGATGGTTACACGACCATGGTATTGCCATGGGAGAACTACACTCTTCCCAATTACCACCTGCCAATTCCCAATTTCAAGTCATTGAACGGATGGCGATGTTTCCCCCAGCAGATATCCCAGCTGGAAGCTATACTCTAAAAGCAACTTACCTCAATCGACAAACTGGGGAAACCTATGGGATACAAGTACCAACCGTTACCTTGACCATCGATCCAGCAGCTACCCCCATACCTGCACCAGAACTAGATTTAATCACCCAAATGCGGATATTATCCACTAATTTACCTAAAGGACTCAATGGCCTAGAACCGGTTTTTGAAGAAACTGCCCGGATTAACCAGTACGATCCGATTCAGGAGTACTTAGAACAAGCAGATTTAGCCTTAAGCTATCGGTTGGCATCAGAACCGAATAACCTAGACTTGGCCTATGCTCTGGCCTTGAGTAGGGTATTGCAGCAAGATGTAGAAGGTGCGATCGCAGCATTAAAGCGAGTCACCCAACTTGACTCCCAAAATCCCTATGCTCACGCTTATCTTGCCTTCGTCTATCTCTATGATTGGGATGGAAAAAATGGGGAAAATGCCCTAAAACCTGCCCTTAAAATCAACCCGACTATTCCTGAATTACAAGCCCTATCTGGTATAGCTGCCTTGATGCAAGGTAATGTGTTCAAAGCTTGGAGTGTTCTTCAGGGATTAGAACTTGAAAGCGATGGCCTTTCGGCCACGCTACGGGAACGCTAATTGTAAGCTAATGCGCTACAGATGGTGCTACAGATGGTGCTATCAGTTTTGGGCTTGTGGCCAAGCTACTAATTGCTGCTTTTGAATAAAATAAGCACCGATTGCGCTACGGGCAAGCTGGGCGAACAGTAGCGTGAGACATTTACCTAGCGTGGCCAATGGCTGAATGCTTACCCCTAATATTATTTCATTGTGAATAAATTGTGAATCAATGGCTCAATAGGACTAAGTTTTTTAGTCTTATTGTTCTTTCCGTATTTGCCGTTACTCATAACCAATTGCCCATCCCGAGCGCTTAAGATTTTGCCATAAAATTTACTACATTTATTTGAAAATTTTCAGTATTTTTATTGAGGAAATTTAATTCAAGGTTATGAATAATTTAATCAAAAGTAGTTTAGACTTATTAAAAAACAGGTGATTTGATATTGATAAAAATAACCTGCCCATATAATTTTAATGTATTAAAATAAACAATCTTATGAAAACAAACTTCAAAAACAAACAACCTATTGATTTACTCAAACTGACCCAAAACCTATCACTAGCAATCCTAGGGTCTGTTTTGAGTTTCACCGCCATTGAAGTTGCTAACCCAGCACGCTCTGACGCTTTTGTAATTTTTAACCAGTCTGGTAACACACTCGGAGGTGGCTCCCGATGGGATGCAGCTCCAAGGACTATCAATGGAAGAGAGCGTTCCCTCGAAGGCGGATTGCGATACTCAGTAGAGGGGGGTTCCTATGAAGCTTTCCGCGATTTATTCACCTGGGATATTCTTCCTAGTGTCAATGAGTTTCAAAATGCGATTGAGGCTGCGTTCAACGCCTGGACTGTAG
>NZ_JAAHHU010000711.1:0-2390 GCF_010672095.1 Moorena sp. SIO3I6
AATTCAGGCAATGATTTACTATCAGAAATCCTTCGACAATACTGGAATCTGTATGCTCCAGGTTGCCAAAAGTCTACTCTGCCGACCACAACAATCTGTGCCAACAGTTTTTGGGATCTCAGAATCACAACTGATATCAAATCCGGTAATCCCCTAGAAAAGGGTTTTGAGCATACCTGTGAATTGTCAATTGAAAACTGCTATTTAGACCTCATCTAATTTTAAATTAAATTACGATGCTATTTGACAACCCTTTTCCTAATCAACAGCAAGCAGCTCTGGAAGACATTGTTAACAATATTGAAATCCAGTCCAATTTTTGTATCAACCATCCCAACTATCAACCCTTCACCATAGCTGATGAAACAGTAGCCCGCTTTCAGCAACTTCCTCAAGACATACAGCATAAGTATCTCAGCCTACTGCTGAGAAATTTCCTCTACGGCATTTATTACAATGGCTATCTGCGCACTCCCCTGGCACTGAACACAAGTCGCGCGGATATAGCACCCCATCAAAACTTAGAGAACAATACCCTGCTGGGAATAGACCTAGATTTTTACCAACGACTCCACGCCAACAATCAAGGCACAGGCTACTTTGATGCCAATTGGCAGGTAATCTCAGAAGAAACCGATGGTTCAATAGCCGTCACCAAAGGTAGTTTGACTATGCATATTGAACGGGAGATTCATCTCAAATCTGAGGAAAAATCTGCTACTATCGGCAGTATTGTTGCCATCCGGATGCCCAAAAATTTGATGCAAAACGGCTTTTATGTAGCAGTGGGTAATGTTGGTCAAGAGCGACAGGGCAATGGTGATATCGATTCTAAAACAGCACGGATCTACTTTAATCTGACACCAGATGGAGCCCTTGCTGTCATGGATAGCATGACAAAATATTTGAATGCAGCAGCAATTCCTTTCACATTTAAAGTTCTATACAATCCATCGGAATACAAACGCCATGACTGTGGAGTACTCTACTTTGAGCGCTGTGATTCTGAAGTGGTCTTTGGGGTGATGCAAACCATATATCTACCAAACCGCTGCCATTTTCGCCCAGAAGTGCCTTTATTCACCAAGTTTTTGGCACCGGGATTGAGTTTTGCCGAAGAACCAACCAAAAAATTTACCTCTCAAGAAAGTTTTGGCATGAACCGCTGCCAAATTGTAGCCAATGGTTTAATGCAGGCTTGGCAAAACGGTAATAACACTCCAGAGGAGCGCCTCAAGGCCATCCGCCAACAATTTTCTCAGTTAGGGATTGAATGGGAACGTCCTTACCTCAATCATCACTAAAGCTGCCGACAGCAAATTAGGCGTTGCGTCAGTCTTTGAATGAATAGGAGTAGAGTGGGCATCCTGCCCGCCCCAAAATATATTGAAACTGGCAAGATGCCAGTTCTACCAAGATGCCAGTTCTACCAAGATGCCAGTTCCACCAAGATGCCCATTCTACGGCAAGATGCCTATTCCACCTCACTCTTAAAATCATTCCATTATTAAGCAACGCCGCAAATTATGGGGAAGGGAGGGAGGAGGGGGAAGCTTCATAAGCTTACTCAATTGCTCCTACAGATGGTATGGGGGTCAGACTCATACTTAATTCGCCCACAGTAGCATAAATAGGACTTAGGCAAAACTGGGCAACAAACGCGCTTATGTAAGCTACTAAGCATTTAAATTTCCGCTCGATCCACTTGTGCAAAAGCCGGTCTACCATCTCCCCATCTCCCCATCTCCCTATCTCCCTATCTCCCCATCTCCCCATCTCCCCATCAGCGCGCCTCTTCACAATTTAAATACAATTTAAATGTGTGACAGCTTAGTAGAGTCCGAAGCGAGACCCTACAGGTATAGTCCCTAGGTAAGTCCTAAAAATATATAGCGCTATACAAAATTAGTCCACCTAGATGGAGTTGCTTGGTGTAGCCCAAAGCTTTAGCCTTAGGCCATTAGACTGAGTGCTCCTCGCTGCCACCATCCAAGTCATCAGTCTCAAGACGGATGTGGCAATTGACCTCAGGTATATTTAGCGTCTTTAAGAAAAATTCATCAAAAATTTTTAGCTCTGTCAGGATTTTATGAAAAACTCGTGAAAGTTGTATTAGTCATTCATCCGGGATTACACAGAACATTAATTGCTCAACGTCACTGCTCATAAATGAGTAATACTAAATGGTTACTTATATGGTAACGATATAAAATTATAAATGGGTAATTTGTATCCATTTTTTGTTTACCACAGGTGAATTTCAGACGATTTTAAATATACCTATTACTCCGTAAAAATTTAATTGAGGGCTAAACTAGGCTTTTCTATACTAGGCACCCTTAACCAAGGCATTAGGAATCAATAATTAAAACCTAAAACCTTACTATAAC
>NZ_JAAHHU010000712.1:0-2390 GCF_010672095.1 Moorena sp. SIO3I6
TCCCGCTTTCTTACCGTAGATTTATTATAGACATTCAGCACCTTGTCTTTGATTTCTTGATCTGTCATGCCACCAAGCATTGCCTCCAACACTTTTCGCCTTCTCGGGGGCATGTTCCTGATTTTTTCCTCGAAGGCTTCTTTACTAATAATAGGCGATCGCTTTTCTAAATGTTCGTGGGGCGTGTTATTAACTAAAACATCAATAAATGGTAATGGTCTTGGCTTCCAATTTGTCTCCCTTACCTTCTTAATAAATGCTGGCATAAACTTGCGTAATTGCTGTTTTTTATCCTTATCACTTTTAGCTACCACTACCTCATAACCAGATAATAAAGAAGGAACATAACATAAATCTTCTGTTATCAAAATTTTAGGTATTTTATATCCAAATTGTTTTTCTAAAGCAAGGCTCATACCAATGGCAATAAACGCCTCTGGTGGTGTTTTTAAGGTAATGCGATGAATAGCAAAGGGGGATGAGCGAACTTTCTGGCAATGAGTACATAACAGAAAACTATAGCCTTTTTCCAGGGAAAGGTCATCCAAATAACTATAAGTCACATCATTGAAACGCTCTAAGACATCCTCAACAATTTTTTGAAAATCTGGGCGGGAACTATCTGCTCCATCCGCAATAAAACAATTTAAGGTGTTTTGTCCTAACTGTTTAGCCTGTGGATGTGTCTCGCGGTATTCGCACACTCTGCCTCCAAAAATGCAATGGCGATTCCACCAAGCCTTTTCCGGTAACTTGTTTACCCATTTTGGTAAGTTTTTGAGCAAAACTGTTTTCAGGGTATGTGTGCCGCTAAACTCTAAAATTTGTTCCCTAAGACACTGCAAGCACTTTGGTAATTCTAAACCTGGTTCTTTGTTACTACCATGACGTAGCAATAGGGTAGGACGATTTAGTGCGATCGCCATCCCTAATTCAATAAAAACATTGCGGGGCATTTGCCACGGACTTTTATCATCCGCACGCCAGTAAGAAAGGTCATAGATACCATATCGGGCATTAGCTATAAGTTCTATCGCTTTTTGGCGTAGGGGAACATCTGAAACAAAATGTTGACGAGCATAGTCTGGTTCTAAGTTAAACTCAGAAGCGGACAACACCTGCTCACAACCACCCAAAAGGTCAGCTGACCAATCAGCCTGTTCGCTGTAAGCAATAAAGCACTTTTGTCGGTCATAAGTTTGGTATTGTGGACGAAGCTCACTGATATCCTGATCTTGTTCGTCATTCATTGCTTGTCCCCCTCGTGTAAACCTTTCAGGTGTGCTTGGGCTAAACCTTGGATCTCTGCACGATGTTGCCCCATAAAGGTATCGAAAAATTTCCTAACTACTTCATTTAATACGGTGGCGTAAGACTTGGTATTAGAATTTTTTTCTAGTAAATCTCTGAGTTGCTGGTCTAAATTTTGTTCTTTCATTTGTTGGCTAAATTGGAGTTCTCTATCCAGACCTATGATCAAGTTAGGCATTTCCAGTTTCTCTGATACGCCCTCCCATAAATAACTCAGGAGATAGTGTTCAAATTTTTGACCAATATCTCGACAGATATCGACATTATCTGGTAAAAACTTGATGGAGATGTTTAGGTTATCTAGTTTAGCAACCAATAACTCAGCTAACTCATCGGGCATTAGTTCCACTAACTTAGTTGGCTGGAATAAGTGGCTTAGGCTATCTGTTGACTTTAACCCCAAATCAATAATACGATTTTCATCTAAATTCCGTTCATTTAACCAAGTTTTTATCTGTTTAACCCGCTCGTGACCTGTGGCATCATTATTATGCCAAATAAGAAGCGGCAAATCGCAACCAACCACGCACTGCACTATTGTTTCCCGCAGTGCATCTAATTGTGGTGGATTGCGTAGCAAAGCCATATCCATGCGGCATAGCCAATCATTGTCCATGATCACAGGCTCTAGTTCTGGTACTTGGATGTAAAGAATTTTATTAACGTGATGTTGGCTGAAAAGCTTACGGGAAATACCTTTAGCCAAAGCCAAAAAATAGCCTTCAGGATGCTGAGGAAGAGCTAAGGTGGCCACTGCTGGACGCGCTACCCTTTGGGTCAAAACAGTATTGCTACTTTGGTAGTTAATGATATACGTTCGCAGACGACTCAGTGCATCAGGAGTTTCTAGCCATTTAGAGAGAATCGGATCTTGATTTAGTTTTGTCTTTAATTTTTCTAAAAGCTGATCGAAAACAAATCGCTCACTATTTTTGAGATTAGTTAAAATATCATCTAAAGCTTTGAAAATTTCTTCTTTTAATTGTAGTTCTTCCTCCTCCTGTGCTTGCTTAAATGCTTTTAGCGAGCAGACGAACACACCACTGAACTCCAGTCACCATAGCTTCCGGATCTCGTAT
>NZ_JAAHHU010000713.1:0-2387 GCF_010672095.1 Moorena sp. SIO3I6
TACTGTCCGCTGTGTACAGGTCATTGATGAGACCGATGATGTAAAAACATTCCGCTTCGTGGCCGAACCACCAATACTGTTCAGCTACAAGCCAGGTCAGTTTGTCACTCTCGATTTGGAGATTGATGGCAAACCAGTGAAGCGTTCCTACTCCATCTCTTCGGCCCCCTCACGTCCTCATACCTTAGAAATTACTGTCAAGAGAGTTCCAGCACCACCAGACGCTCCTGATCGGCCAGCGGGTTTGGTGTCTAACTGGTTGCACGACAACATCAAAGTCGGGTCCGAGGTGAGATTAAATGGTCCAATGGGTAAATTTACCTGTGCTGACTATAGGCCTGATAAACTGCTGTTTATCTCAGCAGGTAGTGGCATTACCCCGATGATGTCTATGTCCAAATGGCTTTGTGATACCGGTGCTGATGTTGATGTTGTCTTTGTCCACAGTGCTCGTAGCCCAAAAGACATCATCTTCCATCAGAAATTACAGTTGATGGCCGCTTTGCACCCTAATTTTAAGCTGGCGATTACCACCACTCGCCCAGAAATCGATCAAGCTTGGTCCGGTTATACCGGAAGACTCAATGAAGCCATGCTGGCAGAAATGGCTCCTGATTTTCGCGATCGCATTGTTTATGTCTGTGGTCCGAATCCCTTTATGGCAGGGGTGAAAGGGATGCTAGCGGGTCTGGACTTTCCGATGGAAAACTACAATGAAGAGAGCTTTGGCGGCAAAAAGCCCTCAAAAAAGAAAGCAACAGCAGCAACTCCTGAACCAGTCAAAGGGGAAGATCGTCCTAGACTACACCTAGTAGAATCACCATCAACCTCTAATGAACCCACTGTGGTCTTTGCTGAGTCTGGAAAAGAGGTCAGCTGTGATGCTGAGGATGTCATCCTAGATGTGGCGGAACAAGAAGGGGTACCATTACCAAGCGGTTGCCGCATGGGAGCCTGTGGTGCTTGTAAGCGCAAGCTTCTAGAAGGGAAGGTAGAGTATGATGATGAGCCTGACGCTCTCGAAGAGGACGAACGGCAGGAAGGAATGATTTTGACTTGTGTGGCTCATCCTGTAGGACGAGTAGTGGTTAGCGCCTAAACCTGTCTTGTCAAAGGTTCAATGATCAATGTAGCTTGTTACTGATTAAGCTTAATCAAGCTCAACCAGAACAGGGAAAAGGTTTCATAACAGTTCATATTTCGCCAAATACCTTTTCCCTAGCTGAAAGTCCCCCAAAATTGCTCCTGCTGGCTAAATAGCTAAATATAAGTTAACATCCAAAACACTGATTCTGCCGTTGATTACTTAACAAAACTCTAAAATAGTTTCCAACCATGACACCGAATATCAAGGCTTTAATCATGTTAAGGAATGTTTCGCCAGCCGGATCAAAATGGGGGAGTTATTAATCAAAATAGTAACTCTGTGAAATATTGTGAATATTAGGTAAACAAAACCTTAAGATTTGTGAAAATACCTGGTAATAGTCAGTAACTCTGATTATCATTGGCGATTTTTTCTGTGACAATACTAGACTAATTTGTGAAGGTCATGACCATTAGATTGGCTAAATCAAATCAATAACAGAAACCTGATTAATAATAGCTACCAACTTAAGGCTGTAAACCTTATCTAGCGAGAATTTTAGCCTCTCGATGATTGAGCTAATCATGATCGGAATTTTGTTCGCGTTTACCCTGGTAGTTTTAATTATAATCATAACAATTATTATTGTATTTGTGATTTTTTTGTGAAACTAGTAAAAAGACGGATATTTTTTGTGAAACTTTTTTAAAGTTATCAGTAATTTTCCGGATGACGATTGACATTGTAAGGGAATAGACGGATGATAAATGAGGGATTCAACTCCCGCCAAAGAAAATTGACCTATGGATCAAGTACGGATAACTCCCAGAGACTCTAATTAATCAAACAGATCTAAGGAGTTTATGGCCAGAGTCCCTAGTCTGTTTTGAGTCTGTTTTGGTACTTGATTCAACGGTAAGACGTCCGTGTTTTTACCTGTAGTGTTCTCGGGAGACTATTTAAGCACCTACACAGAATTAATTGCCTACTCCAAATCTCTGTAACCCTTACCCTGCAAGGCTTTGAGTTTTGCTAAATGTGCAATTAATTTTGTGTACCTGCTTATCTTAAATTTTCTCCTAAATTGGTGAGACGACCTGATCTCATCATTGCTTTTTCCTAGGTAACCAATGCGATCGGGAACGTTTTGCTACCGTCCAATCTACCGTCCAATCTTTTGAAAAACAACCAGTCACGGGTGTAAATATGAAAAATTTATTTTCGGCTCACCATCAAGGGCTGAAAAAACGGCAGCATCTATCCTCGCTCCTAACCATTGGAGTAACAACCGCAGGGCTAT
>NZ_JAAHHU010000714.1:0-2381 GCF_010672095.1 Moorena sp. SIO3I6
TTACAATATTGGTGCGATCGCTATCAAGCAAGCTCAAAATTATTTGAATAAATCTTAATAAATCGCGCGTCAACGAATTGAGCAATAGTAGCTTTGCACAAAAGCACAATAGCCAGCTGTTCCGTCAAAAGGAGGATACAGCTGGTTTGCTTGAGCTATTGACCAATCTTATTTTTGGCAAATCAGTGGCTCTGAAGTCAATAGATAATCTAGAAAAGTACCAGCAACAATCGATAGTTGTTTGCTACGCGGATAGACAGCATACCAGTAACGCTCGATCGGAAAGTGTTCTACATCCAAAACCACCAGCTCAGAGTTAACCCCTTCCATAACTAAGGTATGACGAGATAATACAGAAATTCCTAAACCCCCTGCGATCGCTTGCTTAATTGCCTCATTACTCCCCAAATCCAGCCGCACCTTTGGTGAAATCTGGTGGTAATCGAATAGTTTTTGTACAGCTTTGCGTGTTCCCGAACCAGGCTCCCTCATAATAAAGGTTTCTTGAGCTAGACGTTTAAGGGGGATATTTTTTTCCTGAGCTAGAGGATGATCGACCCGTGCGATCACAACCAGGGGGTTTTCTTGCACTGGTTTATAGCAGGTCTCCTGGTTTTCCGGAAGCTGACTCATAATGTATAAGTCATCTAGATTCTCACTGAGACGACCAAGGATGTATTCGTGGTTGGTGACTTGGAGAGAAATATCAATGCCTGGATAACGCTGGCAAAACGGACCTAGTAAACGAGGAATAAAATATTTCGCAGTTGTAATCACTGCTAAGCGCAGACGCCCCTGTTTTAAACCTTTGAGATCTGCCACTTTCATCTCAAACTGGTCTAAATTCTCAAAGATATCGCGGCAGGTTTTAACTAGTGCCTCACCAACCTGGGTCAGGTAGATTCGCTTACCTACCTGGTCAAACAGAGGCATACCAACAACTTTGGTTAGCTGCTTCACCTGCATAGAGACAGTGGGTTGGGTGAGAAACAGTTCTTCTGCAGCTCGTGTAAAGCTGTGGTGCCGAGCGACTGCTTCAAAGACCCTTAACTGATGCAATGTGGCTTGCTTCAATGATATTACTCCTATGAGGATATAGATCTTAGTCTTTGACAGTCTTGAAAGTCAGGAGTAGGGAGTGGGAAATGGGGAAAAGGGAATTTCATGGTGTTCATGGTGGACTTTTTTCCATGGTAGCTATTATGAATCTTTGGTACGTATGGGTAAGTTTCTTAAATCTGGTAGTTCTACAAGCTCTTTTTCTGCTTCCTTTACCTTAACTGGTATTCTCAACGGTTGTGGTTGCTCCTCGATCAGGCAACTCGCTACTGGCAAGCTTTTCTCTAAATCTTCAAGAGGTCTAGGAATCACTGTCACAGCGGTTAGTTCACCAATACGCTGGGCTTCAGCCATTCCAACTTGTAAAGCAACTGCTACATCTGCCACACGACCCCGAATAATGGCAGTACATAAACCCGCCCCAATGGTTTCGTAGGCAGTAAGCTGTACATTGGCAGCTTTGAGCATGGCATCCGAGGCCCCAACCATTGCTGGCAATCCCCTGGTTTCTAAAAGACCTAGGGCATGATTACTGACCCGGCTACGATGATTTTGGTTAACTTGATCGAGTAGGTGAACACCGATGGGAAATATCACTTCCAGGTTGGGAAGTGGTCGCGCAATGATTGTCGAGGAGAGCAACTCACCCTCTCGTTGAGCATAATCCTTACCCGATTCGACAGCAATTCGCACCTCAGCGATCGCTCCCCGCACAATGGCAGTGCAGTGACCACTACCAGTTTTTTCATAACCCACAAGGGTAACTTCTGCTGACTTGAGCATGGCGTCAGCAGTACTAACAATTACTGGAAAACTTAGAGTAGAGACTAAACCTAGGGAGGCTTGGTTAAACCGTTTTCTCTTTGTCAAGGGATCGTCAGGGACAAGCCCAGGTTTGTATAACTCCATCAGACAGAAGACCTCTCTTTGGTTGTCGGCTGTTAATTGTTGGCTTATATCAAGTTTAGAAAGTTAAGTGTTCAGCAGAAACCTACAAAGGTCAATCAAGAAGCAGCTCATGCCATTGGACTAGATGATTGGCATGGGTTTTGTCTGGGAGTAGTGTGCCGACCACCGGTATGATCTAGCATTTCTCAAATCGGTCAGGTAGACAGTTGCAGGGTTAATGGGAGTCGGGAGTCGGGAGTCGGGAGTCGGGAAGTCAGAAAAGGGATCCCTCCTAACCCCCCTTAATAAGCTATGCTTTATAAACATATTTCTTTACAAAAAACTTGACAAATTTTAGGAATTATGAATAGGAAATAAATAGGGCTGGCTGCATGAAGGCAGAAGGCATACCCGACAAGGCTTTCAAGCCTTTT
>NZ_JAAHHU010000715.1:0-2380 GCF_010672095.1 Moorena sp. SIO3I6
ACTGGTACAGTAACCTATGGTGGCTCCGATACTGGTACAGTAACCGATGGTGGCACCGATACTGGTACAGTAACCGATGGTGGCACCGATACTGGTACAGTAACCGATAGTGACACTGGTAGCGGTACAGTAACCGATGGTGACACTGGTAGCGGTATAGTAACCGATGGTGACACTGGTAGCGGTATAGTAACCGATGGTGACACTGGTAGCGGTATAGTAACCGATGGTGACACTGGTAGCGGTATAGTAACCGATGGTGACACTGGTACCGGTACAGCACTGAATAATTTAACAGTCCTACCAACGGATGATGTCACAGTCCTAGCACCCGATGATGTAACGGTTTTACTACCGGATGATTTAACAGTTTCACAACAGGTAGACTCAACAATCCCCACACCGGATAACTCATCAATCACACCGCCAGAGGTTCCACCATTGGTAGAGCAACCAATCACACTGGAGGCGACTGTTAAAAGTGACCTAGTCTATGGCATAGAACAAGCCTTCACAGAAGAATATCAGGCATACTTTATGCGATCGCTCAAGAGCAAAATTTATAATCAGAATGATGTACGCGATCGCACTCGTGAGCTTGAGCGGGAGACTGGTCTCAAGACTGGGGTTATTTACGTCAGTTTTGTCCAAAACTCCCTGACATTGCCAGGAACGCGATGCCAAACTCCAGCAATCCCAGCAGCCGAAATTGACCGACGATTTGGTTACCGACCCTCTGATCTACCTTCAGAACCCGAAAAATGCTTACAAAAAAGCGATGACCAGCTAGAACTGTTGCTGATCACAGCAGATGGTAATCCAGTTCTGCGGCGAGTCTATAACGCAAATCGTGCTGAAGTCCTAGCTGTGACTAGAACCTTTCATCGAACACTGATCAATCCCCGAAGCAAGGATGATAAGGATCATCTCAAACCAGCTCAGCAACTTTACCAATGGCTGATAGGACCGTTGGAGGCTGAGTTAAAAGCTAATAAGATCGAAAGCCTGATATTTGCCATGGATCAGGGGTTGCGCTCCCTACCCCTGGCTGCTCTGCACGATCAAAAGAACTATCTAATAGAAAATTATAGTGTCAGCCTGGTGCCTAGTCTTAGTTTGACCTATTCTCGGTTTACCAATGTTCAATCCTTGCGACTGCTGGCGATGGGAGCCTCCCAATTTTCTGATAAAGAGGATTTGCCTTGGGTAAAAGTCGAGTTAGAAACAATTATCGACAAAAAACTGTGGAAAGGTGACTATTTTCTAAACGAAAGCTTCACTCTGAAAAATTTAAAGGCTCAACGAAAAAAACGGAAATTTGGGATCATTCACTTAGCTACCCATGCTCAGTTTAATCGAGGAGCTCCTGAAAATTCTTACATTCAAATGTGGGACAGAAAACTGGGGCTCGATGAATTGGAAAATCTATTTTATGAGCCATCGGTAGAGTTGTTAGTACTCAGCGCTTGCCAAACCGCTTTGGGAAATCGGGAAGCAGAGTTAGGTTTTGCTGGATCAGCGTTTCAGGCAGGGGTTGACTCCACTCTAGCAACCCTTTGGTCTGTCAGTGACCAAGGGGCTATGGGGCTGACTACTGAGTTTTACCGTCAGTTGAACAAGACACCGAGTAAAACTGAAGCCTTGCGACAGGCACAGTTGGCCATGATTCGAGGCAATGTCCGGATTGAGAATGATCACTTATTTATCTCTGGCAAGAAAATTGGTTTATCTTCAGAATTGTCAGGATTTGGAAAACAAAACTTTAGCCATCCCTACTTCTGGGCGGCTTTCTTGCTAGTTGGTGATCCTTAAACAGGGAGTAGGGAGTAGGGAGTAGGGAGTAGGGAGTAGGGAGTCGGGAGTCGGGAATCGGGAGTCGGGAGTCGGGAGTCGGGAGTCGGGAGGTGTGGGGAGATGGGGAGATGGGGAGATGGGGAGATGGGGAGATCCCAAACTCTTCCCCCTGTTCCCTGTTCCCTGTTCCCTGTTCCCTGCTCCCTGCTCCCTGCTCCCTGTTCCCTTTAAACTCAAATACTATGTCCTAAACTATACTTCCCTTGCTATAACCCAATCGTTTTTAGCATTTCCAAATGCTTTGAAACCGGTACAAGGGTATTGGCAGTAATCATCCCGCTGGCGGCAACGGCTGGTAAGCCAATACCGGGAAAGGTTGAGTCTCCACAACACATGAGTCCAGGTAGGGGTGTGCCAGGACCAGGAAAGATGCCAACTCCTGCTCGAATGGCTGGACCATAGGAACCTCGGTGGCGGCGCAGAAAGCGTTCGTGGGTGAGCGGTGTACCGACTAGAGTGACTTCACAACGGGAACGAATGTCTGGAATGATCCGCTCCAATCCTTTCCACATGATTTCTGCACGCA
>NZ_JAAHHU010000716.1:0-2379 GCF_010672095.1 Moorena sp. SIO3I6
GGCTCGCAAAAATTTGGCTGAATTAAGTGTTGCCCAAGATTTTCCGTTTACAGCCCTCCAACGGTTTGAAGGACTCAACTTTGAAGAGAAAGAGTCTACAGGGACAGCTAATCCTAAGCTCGATAATCGCATCCTGCGGCTGGAGGTAGATATTCTGAAACGGCGAGGTTTTCAGCCTTATTGGGAGCGGTACTAATACCCTTTCAATTTAGTTTTTATGATTAGGGCAAGATGTTAGCTTTTAGGTGTTAGCTTTTAGGTGTTAGGTTTTAGTCCTTAAAGCCTAGCACCTGATAGCATTTCGATTTTATTTATGAACCAAGCAGCCTGTTTAAATAAGACTTGAAGCTAGTTTAACATCTCAAATTAAACTTATATATATAAATAGATAGCCAAGAAGGTAATGGACTAATGATACCCCTATCAAATTGTAACTACGTAGGTAAATTAGACCAAATATTTCCCCAGCAACCAATGTAACTAGTATCGCTTGAGTTCCTAGGCTAACGTGAAACATTCCAAATAAAATTGCTGCAATAAAAACAGAAAAGTAACCTTTTTCATCTAGGAGAAATCGTTGCAAAGCTGTTTGCACAGTAGCTCGGACAAACTCTTGTATATAAGAGTGTATAAAATAAGTGAATGACATCACAGATACTAAAGATATCGGAAATTTTAATATTTTTGATGTTAATTGATTTCCGGTCGTAATTAGATCTATTCCAAAGGCTATTAACCCTATTAATATAATTCCTAATCCACTGATTATCAAGCCATCTAAAACAGATTTTTTAAAATTTATTTTTGTCACTCCTACTTGATCTAAAGAAATATTAAACTTTGTCAAGGTAATTAAAGCAGGAATGACTATTACTACAAGATGTATCCAAATAAACGCCACTGAATAAAGATTCAGAAAATTTGGGAAAAAATCATCCAAACATGAATTAATCAGTATTGCGATCAGCGACATCACGAATATGATTACGAAAAACAAGCCAAAATTATTGCGTTCTTTTAGCTGGTCGATTTGTTCTTGGAGATTAGCTGTATATTGAGTAGTCCAATATCGTAGACGCTTACTGACGTCATAAGTTATTGCTTCATCTATAATCTTGATGATTTCTTGAGCGTCATCGACATTCTCAAGCAGCTGGGTTCTAGATAAGATATAAACTTCAGTATTCGGTTGTGCTATTACAGAGCAAGTTCTAGGTCCTTCATCGAAGAATGACATTTCTCCGAAAGTTTCCCCGGCTAGGATTTCTCCAAATTTAATATTTGTATTAGTACGGGTTTCAACTTTCAATAAATCAACGGCTCCTGAGATAATAAAGTAAATTTCACTACTATATTCTCCTTCTTTGACAATCAACTCTTCCTGAGAGTATTTTTTAATTTCTCCAATCTTCTCTACCTCTTTTAACTGATCTTCGTTCAGGTATCCTAAAATATCAAACTTCTCTAACATGGATTAATACTGCCCATTTGAGGGTAACAATAAATCAAATCAACAAATCAAATCAACGACTTAGTCGCTGTTTTTTTTTAAAGTATCAAAAAATGATACAGATGGCAAAGCCATAATTTAAAGAATTATGACTGTGATATATTTTGCTCTTTACTTGCGTATTACCACTGACATTATAACGGTTTGGGGTTTATTTTAAGAGCGATTGCTTTAGTGGTGGGAAGCTTCAGAGGTTCGTTCCACTTCTTCAACCAAAATTACTGGAATTGGACTGGTTTCTAACACTGCCTGAGATACGGAACCGACCAGGACTTGCTGCCAGGGTTGATGTCCCCGTTTTCCGATCACTATATCTGTTACTTGATGCTCTTGGGCTATGCGAACAATTTCTTTGGGAATCGAACCGGTTACGGTAATAAACTGATGCCGAATATCCAAGAGCAAGCGTTTGGTTTGGTTCTGTAACTGCTTGACTTCTGGCTGATTTGATGTGGTGATCACATGTAAAACAATAACTTCCCCATTACTTCGTCTTGCTAAATCTGCTACTTTAGTTAATACGTGGGTGGCTAAACTAGAGGTATCGACAGCGGCTAGTAGGAGAGTATGAGAGGCAACGGTTACTTTGGTGGGGTCTACAGGGTCTTGGGATAAGAGTTTAGGGGCAAAGGTGGGAATTGCCCAAGCCCCTAGGGGTGCGGTAATCAAAATCGAGAGGGCTGCGATCGCTAAAATTGTCTGACCTCCTTCTAGCCCTTGACTCAAGGGAATACCACCAATGGCTGCTTGTACTGTGGCTTTTGCGGAGTTTCCGGGCAACAAAAACAGTTTCTCTCGCCAAGTCCAATTACTGCCCAATGTGGAGAGATACCACCCGACCATCCGACCGATACATAACCCAATGGCTA
>NZ_JAAHHU010000717.1:0-2379 GCF_010672095.1 Moorena sp. SIO3I6
TCAAATTCTTGGCTGTAGTGCTTGCCATTTGTAAGTGATTGTGGGTGCATAGCTGAAAAACCATTGCGCATCACAACTTTTTTGCCTAACTGGAACCAGTAGGTGAGATAGCGTTTGACTTGTGCTTCAGATGCCATGGTTTTGTTGGTAATTAGTTGTTATTAGTCAGTTTTAACCCGTTGAATAAACAACTGAGCTAGGAAGCTTCTTCCCCACTGCCGGTATCTTTCCCCTCTTGCCATGGATTGGATTAGGTTTGAGGTGATTCGCCAACATTACCATTATCCGGTAATGGTTGACCCAGAGTACTGAGATTAAGCACATGACCGCCGGTGACTAAGTAGACTGGGTTAGCCAAGTGCCCCAAATAACGCACCACATTTCCGAGGCGATCGCGAAACGCCCTACCCATAGGATATGCTGGAACTACTCCCCAGCCAGCCTCTTCTGCAACAAAAATTACAGAACCTTTAACCTTGGTCAAACTATTCCATAAGTTTTGTAACGTTTGCTGCCAAACGGTATCATTCTGTTCTAAGCAATTGGCAACCCAGGTTCCTAGAGAATCTACTAACAGGCAGTGATTGATGTCAGAATAGTTGGTAATTGTTCCTGCCAAGTCCAGTGGTACCAAAAGGGTTGTCCAGGAACTGGGGCGTCGCTGCTGATGTTTTTCAATCCGGGCCAGCCACTCTGGATCATCCGGGTTGGTTGTGGCAGTAGCAACGTATATTACCGATTTCCCAGTCTGCATCGCCAGGGTTTCTGCCCACTCGCTTTTGCCAGACCTGGATGGTCCGGTGACTAAAATTAAATTACTGGTAAATTTGATACTGGTAAATTTAGTAGTATTCAAGGCTATTGGGAGTTATCTTCGCGCTTGCGCCTAAATTAACAGAGCTTATAGTTAGATAATTGGCATCTTCCTCCTTGAAATCAACTATATTTCCTCACATCAGTCACCGTCAGCACCCCGCGCTGAAGCAGCGGGGCTTCGTGCCCCAAAGCGATAGCTAGCTGACCAGTCTAAGTCCTCCATGGGCTACGTTTTTCAAGTCACGACACCCAAGAATGCGTCGCTAGTTTTTGGCTCTGTCGTTTGCAATTAAACAGTTGTACGAGGGGTAAGACAGTGTTGCAAACCTAACAAGCTTGGAAAACATTGACGAAGCGAACTTAACCCTAGCAATAGGAGTATTTCGATTATGCGTGTATTTGCACTCGACAAAAACAGAAAACCCCTAGACCCATGTCACCCGGCCAGAGCAAGGATATTGCTCAAACAAGGGAGAGCCAAGGTTTTGAGGCGGTATCCATTCACCATTATCCTGGGGGACTTGGACATAGAAAACTGTGTAACCCACTTTCAGCAGCTCAAAATAGATCCAGGTGCCAAAACAACAGGGTTGGCGATTGTCTAAAATCACCGAGTTGTTTGGGCGGCTGAACTGACTCATAGAGGGTTCCAAATTAGGGATGCTTTAACCTCTCGCAGACAGATGAGGCGCTCCCGTCGGAATCGGAAAACTCGGTATCGCCAGCCCAGATTTCTGAACCGAAAAAAGCCGGAGGGTTGGTTGCCTCCAAGTTTAATGTCTCGTGTCCATAACATCTTAACCTGGGTAAAGAAACTAATTCGATTTTGCCCAATAGCAGGTTGTTCTCAAGAGTTAGTTCGGTTCGATACTCAGAAGATGCAAAACCCTAAAATTTCAGGGACTGACTACCAGCAAGGCACTTTGTACGGTTACGAATTGCGAGAGTATCTTTTAGAGAAATGGCATCGAACCTGCGCTTATTGTGGAGCGACAGCTACCCCCCTAGAGATTGAGCATATTAAGCCAAAATCAAAGGGAGGCTCTGATCGGGTATCAAATCTCACCATTGCTTGCCATAGTTGCAACCAAGCCAAGGGTAACCAAGAGATAGAACAATTTCTGTCGAACAAGCCTAGTATCCTCAAGGGCATTTTATCCCAAGCAAAAAGACCATTGGCTGATACAGCAGCAGTTAATGCCACCCGATGGAAGTTGTATAACGAACTGAAGTCAACTGGACTTTCAGTAGAGGTCGGTTCAGGAGGGTTAACTAAGTACAACCGTTGCCGTCAAAACTTCCCCAAAACCCATTGGTTGGATGCAGCTAATGTTGGTTCCGTCGAGACTCTGTATGTTGAGGATTATCAGCCTTTATTGATTACAGCTAAAGGGCATGGAACCCGGCAGATTTGTAGAACAGACAAGTTTGGATTCCCCAAGCGTCATTGCTCCAGAATAAAAATTCACAAAGGATTTCAGACTGGAGATATTGCCAAAGCAATTGTGACTAAGGGCAAGAAAATTGGGACTTATGTCGGTAGAGTCGCCACGAGAGCGACTG
>NZ_JAAHHU010000718.1:0-2378 GCF_010672095.1 Moorena sp. SIO3I6
TGTTTAGTCTCTCAGTTTAAAGACTATCGAGTATCCCTTCAAAACCCATATTATCATCCCCTACTCTTGTTTTTAGATTACATCCTTCAACAACCTCAAAGATATAACTTAGATGACCAAGATCTCAAACTATTTCAAAAAATAATTTCTATTGGTCTAGAAAAAATTAAAAAAATAGCGCATGAAATTAGTGATGATCCTAATTTTCGTGAAAATAACGATAAAATTGATAACTATTTGGATAAGGTTAAACTAAAATTAATACAAGAAGGCTCTTTAGATATTCAGTATGATGTGAATTATCAAGAACAACACTTTAATCTTGTCAGTAAAATTCCTAATTTTGAAATTCCTTTCGTAGTCTGGAATATGAGAGGGGATGCTTTTTTCATATTCTCTGACTTACCCTCTATTAATACTAAAATTAATAGTAAAATTTTACAACAATATTCTAGTCAATGCTTACACTATGGAAAAGAAAAAACTACTGTATCTAGTTTTGGACAACTTCTTAATGCAAGAGTTCCTTCTAATGTTTGCTTTGCTATAGCCATTGTTAAGGATTTAGAACCAGAAATTAAGGAGAGTATACGAACAGAAAATCCTTTGGATTTTGAGACAGACACATTATGGTACAGAGTACCTGTTGTTTACTGCTTAAGTGACGCACAACTTTATTTTTATGACCAACCTTCATCATTCTGGGAAAAGTTCAAAGGAGAAATAGTCTGGAAAAGATTGAGACAAGTTATTGAAACCACGTTAACTCTTTAATACTTTTCTCAAATCAGCTAGTTTCCTTGTAGCTGACTATCAAAAACTAAAACAATCACTTACTAGAGGCAAACTAAATTGAAAAACACTGGCCTATTCTCAGATTTACCACCAGATGATATTATCCAACTAGAAGATTCATTACTAAATATATTTAGTAATATTGATGGCATAGCAGGAAGAAAAGGTCTACTTATAAAAGCTGGAGTTGATAAATACTTTATTAATAGGCTGAATTTTAATTCAAACATTAATGAATTTATCACTAGTTTAGTCTCTCAGTTTAAAGACTATCGAGGATCGAGTCAAAAAGAGTATCATCCCCTAGTATCGTTCTTAGACTATATCCTTAAAGAACCTCCACAAAAATATAATTTAGATGACCAAGATCTAGAAATATTTACAAAACTACAAACAGGATCTGGGATTAAAGCACCGTCATCAACAACTATTGATATCCTAATCATCACTGCTCTAAAGGATGAACTTGATGCCCTCAAGAACTGCGATAATCAATCGGGAAAAACCTGGCAAGAATTGAAGGATAGTTCTGACTACCCCTATTACCAAACTACTTTAACCCATAGCAACGGCACTCAATTAACTATTGTAGCAGCTCACCCTGTGGAAATGGGAGAATACTATACTAATAACCTGGCTACTCGCCTGGTTTCGGAATTAAAACCCCGTTGTTTAGGGATGACTGGAGTATGTGCAGGGAATAAAGAAAAAACGTTTTTAGGGGATGTGGTTGTTGCTAATCGAGTCTTTAAGTTTGACTATGGTAAACTGGTTGCTTCCTATGAAAACCAACATGGTAAACAAATTATTACGGAAGAAATATTCCATGATATTCGCACCTATAATCTCAAAGGTCAATGGGACATTACTATTCAAAATTTTCCTGAGGATTGGCTAAATACTATTCAAATACCTAGACCAAAATCTTACTATCATCAAGAACGTTGGTTACTCCACAAGCTTTATGATTATCAACAACAGCCAGACTGTTATCACAGTCCTCAATCTCATCCAGAAAGACGAACAGAATGCCCGGATTGGAGAGAGGTTAGGAAACGTTTAATAGAAAAAGACTTATTAGAGAGCGATGGCTTGGGATTAACTGAACAAGCTATTAAAGAAATCAATAATGAACGACTAGACTATTTAGAAGAGGAACATTACAAAGACCCCTTAAATCCTCAAATTAAAATTGGTGTAATTGCTACTACCAGTAAAGTCCAAAAAGACCCTAAACTCTTTGAACGTCTGGAAAAGCTGCAACGGAAAGCATTAGGGGTAGAAATGGAAGGTGCAGCGATTGGTGCAGTAGCTGAAATCCACGAAATCCCGATGATTGTGGTTAAAGGAGTCCAAGATTACGCTGATTATGATAAAAATGACCAATTTCGCCACTATGCAGCCGAAGTATCAGCCCGCTTTTTATTAGCTTTTTTCACCACTTAGGGGACTTGCCTGTAAAAAAAATCCCAATTCAAGTAGGGTGGGCAAAGTTCTATTATCTAGAATACTCATTTGAACCAAACTGTTTTTGCCCACCCTACAAGTAAAAAAAATCCCAATTCAAGTAGGGTGGCCAAAGT
>NZ_JAAHHU010000719.1:0-2376 GCF_010672095.1 Moorena sp. SIO3I6
GCCCAGCATTGGCAGCTGGTAACACCGTGGTGATGAAAACGGCGGAACAGACTCCTTTATCAGCGTTGCGGATCGGTGAACTGATTCTGGAAGCAGGTTTCCCTCCTGGTGTGGTGAATCTTCTTTCAGGCTATGGACCAACCGCTGGGGCTGCGATCTCACATCATATGGATATCGATAAAGTTGCCTTTACCGGTTCCACTGAGGTAGGGCATCTAATTATGGAAGCTGCTGCTAAGAGTAACCTCAAGCGGGTCACTCTAGAACTTGGTGGTAAGAGTCCTAACATTGTCTTTGCTGACGCTGACATGGATAAAACCATTGAGGGCGCTCACTTTGCCCTGTTCTTTAACCAAGGACAGTGCTGTTGTGCTGGTTCCCGGCTGTTTGTGGAAGAAAAGTGCTATGACGAGTTTGTAGACAAGTGTGTGAAACGGGCGCAAAATCGCACAGTTGGTGACCCGTTTGATGCTAACACAGAACAGGGACCCCAAGTGGATCTCGAACAGTTCAATAAGGTGATGAGCTATATTGAGTCTGGTCAGCAGGAAGGAGCTCAGATGTTGTGTGGTGGTGGTCGAGTTGGCGATCGCGGTTACTTCATCGAACCGACAGTGTTTGTTGATGTCCAAGATCAGATGAAGATTGCCCAAGAAGAAATCTTTGGACCAGTGATGAGCATTATTAAGTTCAAAGATATTGATGAAGTGGTTCAGCGGGCAAATAATACTATGTATGGCTTAGCCGCAGCTGTATGGACAAAGGATATTACTAAAGCTCATGCGATCGCAAACAATGTCCGTGCTGGTACTGTCTGGGTGAATTGCTACGATGTTTTTGATGCCGCTGCTCCCTTCGGTGGTTTCAAGCAGTCTGGCATTGGTCGTGAACTTGGGGAGTATGGCTTGCAGCAATACACCGAGGTTAAGACAGTGACCGTTAAATTGTAGCATTGTAGCCATCTCAAAGCCTGGTGTTTACTATCAACAACCCGAAAAAAAGGCTACAGCAAAAGAAGGCTACAACATAGTTAGTTGGTAATTTAGGACAAGCTAATGGGTAATAGGGAATTGTAAGCCAATTTCCTATTACCCATTACTTTATGCTGTGCTCAAGCTTCAAGTTAAAGTTCAGCGCTCAGCGGTCAGCGGTCAGTGGTCAGCCTTGGCACAGGCTTTGGCCTTGGCCTTTGGGCCACGCGGGGCGCGTTTGGCCACGCTGTGCGAACGACACCGTAACCTAACTTAGATTAAACAAATGGTTTGTTTTATTTAAAAGCACCTCAACTAGCACCATCTGTAACCCATGAGCTTATCGCTGTTCGCGTAGCGTGTGCGTAGCACATAAGCTGTTCGCGCAGCGTGCGCGTAGCGCATATGCTTATCGCTGATAGCTGATAGCTCATAGCTGATAGCTGTTCGCGCAGCGTGCGCGTAGCGCATATGCTTATGTTATTCTTTAACGTTTCTTGATCCGGATCAATTTAGAAACAAAACAAGTGTTCAGTGTAAGTTGTCCATTTAGCAGCAGTTTCTTAAATTTTGTTAAGCACCCTTGGCTGACATCCACTAACATAGAAGAGAATTGGATAAAAGGGCTAATTAGAGAGATTCATAAGGTTTCATGAAATACGGAATTGATATTGGTCACAACTTGCCCCCTGATACAGGAGCTCAAGGTATCAGAGTAGAAGATGAAATGACTAGAGACGTGGGAACGAGAGTAATTTCCAAATTGAGAGACTTGGGACATCAGGTAGTTGAATGCAAGCCTAAGAGTGCGAGTACTTTGGGCAGCTCGCTGCGGCAACGGTGCAATATTGCCAATGCTAATCGAGTTGATCAGTTTGTTTCAATTCATTTTAATGGGTTTAATGGTCAAGCTAATGGGGTAGAAGTATTTGCGATTAGTGATACTGCCAAAAAAATTGCCCAGCCAGTTTTAGAAAAAATAGTCGAGTTGGGTTACTTCAATAGAAAGGTAAAAAATGGCTCTCATTTATATGTCCTTCGATATACCAATATGCCAGCAATTCTGATAGAAAGCTGCTTTTGTGATTCCCAGAAAGATATGGCACTCTACGATCCAGAAGCATTGGCTAATGCAATTGTTAAAGGATTAACAGGAGAAGAGCCACCCACTACTAAATCTTCCTCTGACGATAATGTGCTGGAATTACAAAAATCTCTCAATCGCCTAAAAATCAAAAGTCCTGCTGGTCAGCCATTAGTAGAAGATGGATCTCTTGGTCAGGGGACTATCGCAGCAATAAAAACATTTCAAGCTATTGTAGGAATTAACCAAACTGGAATTGGTGACTCGACGACATGGCAGACTATTAATCAGATTCTTGAGCAACCCATACTTAGACCTAAA
>NZ_JAAHHU010000072.1:0-33031 GCF_010672095.1 Moorena sp. SIO3I6
TGATTCGGCTTTTGAGTATGGTTAGATAAATTTGGCCAAAATCACGACTATTCGCGCTCCTTTTCTCCCCATCTCCCCATCTCCCCATCTCCCCATCTATTTTTGGCCAGAATGAAACAGCCCTACCAACTTTGGGGGGAACAAGAGTTAATTGGCTTCAGTCCCCCAAAATTGGGGGACCCACGGGGGCTTGGATGTAGCAAATGAGACTTCTCAGACAACCTCTTAGAAAAATTGTGTAGGTTAAACATGTATCACTAGAGTCATCATGTTGCACCAACTCCTCACCTGGATCATAGCCCTAGCCCTAACCCTCTCCACTACCTTACTACCCATTGCTCCTGCCTCGGCTAAGCCAGTCCAAACCGAGAACGTCGAGGTGCAATTGATCAGCGAAGTCATCAATATTCAACCTGGAACCCCTTTCTGGGTAGGACTACACTTCAACATCAATCCCGGCTGGCACACCTATTGGCGAAACCCTGGTGACTCGGGTCTTGGAGCTACCCTTAACTGGAACCTACCCCCCGGCTTTGAAGTGGGAGACATCGTTTGGCCCTATCCCCAGCGGCTACCCCTTGAGCCATTAATGAACTTTGGTTATGAAGAAGAGGTTACCCTACTCAGCCAAATCACACCCCCAGCCAACCTAGCTACTCCCGATTCTCTCCAACTCCGAGTAAAAGCGGATTGGCTGGTCTGTGAAGTAAACTGTATTCCGGAAGAAGGCACCTTCAACCTCACCTTACCAATTACCTCTAGACCTCCCTTAGTCAACCAACAGTGGGTAAACTTATTTGAGCAAGCCCGTCAAGCTCTACCCAAACCTTCCCCATGGAAAGTCACGGTCACTATCGAACCAAAAGACTTAACCCTGCAAGTTGAAGCCCCGGAAATGGAAGAGGCTCAAATCCAAGAGGTCATCTTTTTCCCACATCAAGACGGTATCATTAGCAACCCAGCGCCCCAAAACCCAGAACTTAATCAAGATGGAATCACCTTGCGATTGCAGCGAGGCTATCTTAGGAAACTCGACCCAATCACTGGAGTGCTAGTGATTCGAGAATCCCTAGACAACCAATCCGTAGTCCAAGCCTTCACCATTGAAGCCGCAGTAAGCAATGAAATAGGCAAAACTGCCGCAACCCCAACCCAACCCCGATGGCAAGTGCTCCTGCTAGCACTACTCGGAGGCATAATCCTCAACCTGATGCCCTGTGTCTTCCCAGTGCTATCTCTCAAAGCACTCAACATAGTCCAAAAATCCCAGAAAAGTCCCCAGCAAGTGAGACGGCATGCGATCGCATTCACCGCAGGCATTCTCGTCAGTTTTACCGTAGTCGCCAGTGTGCTATTAATTTTGCGATCGCTAGGGCAACAAATCGGCTGGGGATTCCAGCTACAATCCCCCGTTTTCGTTACCTTAATGGCATATCTAATGTTTGCCGTTGGCTTAAGCCTATCGGGAGTCTTTATCTTCGGTGCTTCAATCATGGGAATTGGGCAACGATTAACCACTCGCTCAGGATACATCGGGGAATTTTTCACAGGAGTCTTTGCCACCGTAGTCGCCACTCCCTGCACCGCACCATTCATGGCAACCGCCCTGGGAGTAGCCCTGACCCAATCCGTACCGATAGCGATCGCAATCTTTGAAATGCTCGGTCTTGGGCTAGCCCTGCCCTACTTAGCCATTAGCTTCACCCCAGGATTGCAGCGTATTTTACCCAAACCAGGAGCATGGATGGAAACCTTCCAACAGCTTCTGGCATTCCCCATGTACGCCGCAACCGCCTGGTTAATCTGGGTATTAGCCCAGCAAACTGGAACCAACGGTTTAGCAGCCGCCCTAGCAGGGCTAATCCTAATTGCCTTTGCCACTTGGCTGCACCAAAAAACCCGCCTACTCCCCCCTCTAGGAAAGCATCTTGGCTCAATCTGCGCCTTAGTCGCCCTAGGATTTTCCCTAAGCTTAGCCCAAGTTTCCAGCACCACTCCTACTCCACTGACCCATAATCAAAATCAGGGCATCAAATGGCAAGCCTATACAGCTAAACGACTAGTTAAACTAAGGCAATCAGGAAGCCCAGTATTCCTGAATTTCTCAGCCTCCTGGTGCATTACCTGTCTAGTTAATGAGCGTGTCGCCCTCAACCAGCCAGAAACCATAGCCGCCTTTGAGTCTAAAAAAATTGCCCTACTCAAAGCCGACTGGACTAATCGTGACCCAGCCATCACCAAAGCTCTAGAATCCTTTGGACGCAGTGGCGTACCCCTTTATGTATTGTATCCAGGAGACTCAGAATTCACCAAGCCCATTATACTACCTCAGATTCTATCCCCAGATCAAGTTCAACGTGCCATCAAAAAACTATAGCAAAGGGAACAGGGAGTAGGGAGTAGGGAGTAGGGAGTAGGGAGTAGGGAGTAGGGAATATGGCATCAAAAATTATCACAATTCATTTAGAATCCTTATAGAAAATTTAGGTAGAATTTAAGGAGATGGAAAATAACAAGTAACAAGTAATAATAAACAATCAACAATCAGCCATCAAAAAAAATGAACAATGTTATCAAATTAAACGGTCATAAAATTACCACCACTGGATTAGTAGCCCTAGCCTTAATTATCACTGGATGCCAGAATACTCCCGTCACTAAAGATTCCAACACTACAAGTCCAGCCTCCACCGCAATTGCAGCATCATCACCATTACAGATTGATCAAAAAGCACCAGAATTCACTGGAGTTGACAGCAACAATACCACCCACAAGCTCAGTGATTTCAAAGGCAAAGTCGTAGTATTGGAATGGACTAATCACCAATGTCCCTTTGTCCGCAAACATTACAGCAGCGGTAACATGCAGAAACTTCAGAAAGAAGCCACCAGCAAGGGAGTAGTGTGGTTATCAATTATCTCCTCAGCTCCAGGACAGCAAGGTCATGTCACCCCTCAAAAAGCCAATGAATTGATTCAAAGCAGTAGCGCTAGTCCCACAGCAGTAATTATAGACTCCGAAGGCACCATTGGTCGTCTATATCAAGCTCGCACCACACCCCATATGTATGTTATTGATACTGATGGAGTCTTGAAATACATGGGAGCAATTGATAATAAACCCTCAGCTAATCCAGCCGATGTAGAAACTGCTACCAACTATGTCCGAGCTGCTTTGAATAGTGTTATCAATAATAAACCTGTGGAAAAAACAGTCACTCAGCCTTACGGTTGCTCGGTGAAATATAATAGTTAAAGACAGCGGTTTTCAATTCGGTGAGGTACTTTTGTTCTGGGTGTTAGGGAGCAGGGAGCAGGGAGCAGGGAGCAGGCAAGAGGCAAGAGGCAAGAGGCAAGAGGCAAGAGGCAATAGGCAATAGGCAATAGGCAATAGGCAATAGGCAATAGGCAAAAAATTATGTGTACCTAATAGCTATGAAAAACGCTATATTATATTTGAATACAATAGCTAAAGGTTCAATGTTGAAGATTGTTCGCCCTTGGTGTCATTACTATTGTCAAAGAAATAGGGTTCCGTGTAGGAATTGTGAGAACTTTTATTCTCTGTTCCCTAGTCCCTGTTCCCTGTTTCCTGTTCCCTGTTCCCTGTTACCTGTGCTAAAGTATTATTCACACATCAATTATATTCGCTGTATCTCTAACAACTTGTAAAAATTGCTCAAGAGTAGGACAAAGATTAGTAATGCGCCATGCGATCGCTAACACAATCTCTGCCGTAGAAGGTTGTACTGAGCGATAGACTACCCCATCTCGACGAAAACGTCTGATCGAATTGGGTAATAGAGCAATTCCCATACCCGCTGCCACAAATCCCAACATCAGTTGGGTTTCATTGGTTACTTGACTGACCTCAGGAGTAAAGCCAGCCTGGTGACAGACACGAATCACCGCCGAATATAAACCACATTGATCAGTATTTAATCCGAGAATGAACGGTTCATCCTGGAGTTGCTGTAGTTGCACCTGATCTTGACTAGCTAGGGGATGAGTTTCAGATACCGCCAACACCAACGGTTCTCGGAGAATCGTTTCCACCATCAGTGATTCATCTACCTTGCGAGGCACAATAAAACCCAAATCAATCCGTTGCTCCAACAATGCCTGAAGTTGTTCCCCAGTTGACATTTCCTTAGCCACAATGTGTACATCAGGGTATTGCTGCTTATAAGTTTGAATCGATAGCGGGACAATATCAGCTGAAGAAAACCCCTCAAACCCCAAGATAATCTGGCCAATTTCCCCACGACTAGCTCGCTGAGTAACTTGAACACCCAAATCCACCTGCTTCAGGATCCTTCGCGCCTCTAACACCAACGCCCTACCAGCTTCAGTTAGTTGAATCTGGGGCTTGGTACGATGAAAAAGTTGTACCCCTAAGCTTTCCTCAAGGCGTTTAATTTGACGACTCAAAGGCGGTTGAGCAATATGAAGCCGCTCTGCAGCTCGCCCAAAATTCATCTCTTCCGCCACGACCAGAAAAGTCTTAAGATGATTAAGTTCAATGTTAGATAGCATCAATCATACCTTTTGAGGTATCAAGTCCCTCCAAAAATTATATTAGACAAAATTCACATTACTACCTAAGATCGTAATATAGAGATTTTAAATTTTGTGAGGTACAGAGTACCTGGTTTTAGGTAACAGGTAACAGGGAACAGTAAACAGTGAAAAAAGAAGAGGTAATCAGGACACAATCCTGGGTATATCATTATAATATAAACCGTTATATAAGCATCTATGGAGTAAAAACATCAAGTAATTTCTATGATGAACTGCGTTACCAAATTATAGAATTAGTAAGGGAAATATGAACTAGGGAATAGGGGGTTGATCAAACTCAAATTTATTTCTCGAAAAACTAGAGTTTTAAACGGCGACCAAATTGCTAATTTAGTCAACACTATCTATCCAAGTTTTGCTTGGCATTGACATCTAGTCAAATTGCCTCTTTACTAAGATTACTCTTTGCCTAATATTAGGCGTCAACCGTAAACTTTCAACCTGTCAACCTTCAACCTGTCAACCTGTCAACCTGTCAACCGTAAACTTTCAACCTGTCAACCTTCAACCTGTCAACCTGTCAACCGTAAACGTTCAACCTGTAAACCTTCAACCTATAAACCGTAAACCTTCAAATAACTTATGACCACAGAATTTTACCCCTCAATCGGATTAAAAGAAGCAATAGAACAGCGTCGTGCTGCCCGTTCATTTCGTCCTGATCCAATTCCCAAAGAAATCTTAACAGAAATTTTTCGCTTAGGAGTGCGATCGCCTTCCGGTTTTAATTTACAACCCTGGCGCTTTATAGTCCTACAAGAGCAAGCTAATAAAGAAAAGTTAAGAGCCTGTGCCTTTGATCAGCGTCAAGTAACAGAAGCTCCAGTTGTATTAATTTGTTGTGGCGATCGCCGAGTTACTCAAACCGATTACATTGAATCGGTGATTCAACTTGGTAAAAATGTTGGTGGAGTCAATGATGCTTATGCAGATTTTATGCGTAGCTCAATTCCTCAAATGTTTGAGTATCATGTCTCCTTTCAATCCCCCGAAACCTGGACAAATCGTCACACTATGTTAGCCGTTGCTCATTTAATGATTGTGGCAAAAAGCTTTGGGGTTGATACCTGTCCCATGGAAGGATTTGTATCTGCTCAGGTTAAAGAAGCATTTAACATTCCTGCGGAAGTAGATGTGTGTTGTTTACTCCCCATGGGATACGCCAGTGAACCCTTTAAACTCTATGGTGGACGGTTTGATATCGAACAACTGTACTATGGCGAGAGCTTTGGAGAATCATTCCAAGTCTAGTATAGCGGTTTTCAATTTGGTAGGGAGTAGGGAGCAGGGAACAGGGAGCAGGGAGCAGGGAGCAGGAAATAGAGGGCAGGGAACAGCGATAATCTCTTTACCTCATAGTTATGAAAAATCCTGTAATCACCAATCACTAATTACCAATTATAGCGTTTTCCATACTTATCAAGTATATTCAATTTTGTTACCCCTACTCCCTACTCCCTACTCCCTACTCCCTACTCCCTACTCCCTACTCCCTACTCCCTAACTGTCATAACCATGAAATTTAAATGAATACTAATTTACCAATAACTAATCAAACATTTGGAGGAAAACCAAATGACTGTAACCACAAACAATCAAAAAATAATCAAAATTCGTAAATCCTCTGAAAGAGGACATGCTAATTACGGTTGGCTCGATTCTTACCACACCTTTTCCTTTGCTAACTATTACGATACCGCTCATATGGGATTTCGCCAACTGCGGGTAATTAATCAAGACCGGATTGAAGGTGGAACTGGATTTGGAACTCACTCCCATAGAGATATGGAAATTATTTCCTATGTCCTAGAAGGAGCCCTTGAGCACAAAGATACCCTTGGTAATACAACAGTTATTCGTCCTGGTGAAGTGCAACGGATGAGTGCAGGAAAAGGTATTGCCCACAGCGAGTATAATTATTCAGCCACTGACATCGCCCATTTTCTGCAAATCTGGATTTTACCGAATAAAACTGGATTAACACCAAGCTACGAGCAGAAATTTTATGTACCAGAAGAAAAGCAGAATCAATTAAGACTAGTTGCTTCAGAGGATGGACGGGATGGTTCTGTGAGCATTCATCAAGATGTTAATCTCTATGCCACGAATCTGGATGCTGGTGCATCAGTAGTAACCCATGCTAATCAAGATCGTCATATTTGGGTACAAGTAGCACGAGGTCAGGTCAAGTTAGATAATTACTTGCTACAAGCTGGTGATGGTGCTGCTATTTCTCAAGCGGAATCTGTGATGTTAGTGGGTCAAGAGCAAGCAGAAGTGTTGCTGTTTGATTTGGCCTGAATCCACATGAGCATCTGTAAATCTGAAGTTACCCGTTTCCCAGTCCCAGTTTATTGTAAGCATTCAGTTATCAACTCCTCTATCAAATACTCATAAGTATAGCGCTACGCGCAAGGCATGCATGCATGCATGCATGCATGCAAAAGTTTACTATAATAGCTTTTCATATTGTATCAATGTCAAACACCTTAATGCGTAGTGCTATAACCTTTTGAATCAAGCAATTGAATCAAGGAAAACTTAGGCATTTTCATGAAGGTCAAGAGTAGATGAATAGTGCTGGAAACCCCTCACGAAACTAATAGCTAAAAAATTTTGTAATTAATTATTTTCAATTAACCCTCAGAAACCCCACTGGTTTAAGACACTGGTGGGGTGAATTTGTTATTGGTGATTGGTGATTTACGAAATATCATTTGATGTTTCGTTTAAGTGATGTTTCGTTTCAGCTGCGTAAGTCCTAGGCAGGAGTATTATGGTTGTTCTTGAGATTGTTGCAGCCACCCTTGGCAGTACTGAATCAGGGTCTGAATGCGATCGCATACTCCCTTCTGCCTCAATTTGGCTGTCTCAGCACTCCGGGATGCCTGCAGAAGCATCAGGTCATTTTCCAATAATCGGATCTGTTTGTGAATTTCGGTTTTTAGGGACTGCCATCGAGAGACATAATCGAGAGGTATGTCTGAGGCACTAATACTAGCGATCTGAGTGATGAACAGCCCCTTTAGTGCTTGAAACTGCTGCTGATTTGCTGATCGGGCCACATCATCAGCGCCAATTTTGTAGTACATTTGTTCTAGGGCTTGTTGGAATTCTCGTAATGGTTGATTATGTGATTGAGATAACATTGTGAGCCCTATTAGCGTAAAATTATAAATGTAAAGAATTTTTTCTTTTTAAACAGGACTTACGCAAATGCTCCCTAAATCTCCCAATTCTGGGGGACTTTGACATCATTACCCCCCAAAATTGGGGGGCAGGGGGGCAAAACCAACTAAACTTCGTAAGTCCTATTAAAGACAAGGTAGTTACCAAAACAACAATTTGGCTCTGCCACTTAAATATTGAAGCAAGCTTCCATCTCTTTAAACTTGAGGATCCGGACAGCATTCTGGCTTGACGAAAAAGGAGGGTGAGAGGAAGCTTTACTTACAGTGATTGCTTACTCAGAAGGGTTTGGCTGCATGGATAGGCTTGCCGCCCTTCTGAGTCAGTACTCATTTTGCTAGATTTCGGTTTTCCTCGACTCCAGTATCTATTTTTTTCTCTGAGGGGCAAATAATTATGGACGCGATCGCCACCTACTCTATTCTGAATTTTAACGTTGAGATTCCTGACTGGTTGCAAGATTGCTTAAGAGCCGCTTCATCAGCGGCAGAGGAACCAGTCGGTGATCATACTTTGTTAATCGCTGAGGCATTTAAATTTGCTTACCAACTCCATGAAGGTCAGTACCGCAAATCTGGAGAGCCTTACATTGCCCATCCGATTGCAGTGGCTGATCTATTAAGGGATTTGGGCGGCAACTCTACTATGATAGCGGCTGGATTCCTGCATGATGTAGTTGAAGATACGGAAATTACTCCAGAAGAAATAGAATCCCGGTTCGGAGTGGAGGTACGAAATTTAGTAGAAGGGGTAACAAAACTATCTAAATTCAACTTCTCCAGTAAAACTGAGCGTCAAGCCGAGAACTTCCGCCGGATGTTCCTCGCCATGGCAGCAGATATCAGGGTAATCGTTGTGAAACTGGCAGATCGATTACATAATATGCGGACCTTGGAATACTTGAAGCCAGCAAAACAGGGTCAGATTGCCCAAGAAACCCGAGATATCTTTGCCCCCCTAGCCAATCGGTTAGGAATTGGTCGCTTCAAGTGGGAACTAGAAGATTTAGCCTTTAAATATCTGGAAAGGGATGCTTATCGGGAAATTCAGTCCTTGGTAGCAGAAAGACGCTCAGACCGGGAACAGCGGCTGAAGGAAGTCTCAGAACTTTTGCGAGAGCGCATTGAGAAAACCGGTGTTCATTGCGTTGATCTTAGTAGTCGCCCCAAGCACCTTTATGGAATATATCAGAAAATGCAGCGCCAGAACAAGGGGTTTAATGAAATCTATGATCTTGCTGCCATGCGGGTGATTGTGGAAACTAAAGAGGAATGCTACCGAGCCTTGGCTGTTGTTCATGATCTGTTCAGACCAATTCCAGGTCGGTTTAAAGATTATATTGGTTTACCCAAACCCAATCGCTATCAATCCCTCCATACCGGAGTGATTGGGTTTAATGGTCGCCCGATCGAAGTCCAAATTCGCACCCTGGAAATGCACCATGTGGCGGAATGGGGTATTGCGGCTCACTGGAAGTATAAGGAAACGGGTGGCTCTAATACTACTAAATTCACGGCTGATGATGAAAAGCTGACTTGGCTGCGGCAGTTATTGGAATGGCAGAAAGACCTGAAAGATGCTCAGGAATACATGGAAAACATCAAAGATAACTTATTTGATGAAGATGTCTATGTATTTACACCAGATGGTGACGTAGTCGCTTTGAGTCGGGGAGCAACCGCCGTAGACTTCGCCTATCGGATTCATACCGAGGTGGGAAACCATTGTGCTGGTGTACGAGTTAATGGTGAGTGGCGGGTACTCGATTGTCCTCTAAAGAATGGGGATATTGTAGAAATTCTCACCACCAAAAACGCTCACCCTAGTCTAGATTGGCTCAACTTTGTGGTAACAGCCAGTGCCAGAAATCGTATTCGGCAATGGTTTAAGCG
Organism: Moorena sp. SIO3I6; assembly: GCF_010672095.1. NCBI lineage: Bacteria > Bacillati > Cyanobacteriota > Cyanophyceae > Coleofasciculales > Coleofasciculaceae > Moorena > Moorena sp. SIO3I6. The sequence goes on from NZ_JAAHHU010000072.1 coordinate 9,663, forward strand.
ATCGCATCGGGAAGAAAATGTGGCTCGGGGTCGGGAACTCTTAGAGAAGGAACTTGGGAAAAAAGGATTTGAAGCCTTGCTCAAATCAGCACCAATGCAAATTGTGGCGGAGCGCTGTAACTACCACAAAGTAGAGGATTTACTGGCTGGTCTGGGTCACGGTGCAGTGACACTCAACTTTGTAGTGAAACGACTACGGGAACAACTACACGCTGGTTTAGACAATGAGCCAGAAGAAAGTGAAGTGCTCCAACAGTATACTAGCTCTACCCCCATTCATCCCCAATCCCAACTTCCTAGTAAGAAACATCCTATTGCTGGTGTAGAAGGATTACTGTATCGCCTTGCTGCATGTTGTAACCCCTTACCAGGAGAATCTATCATTGGGGTGGTCACTCGCACTAAGGGTATTTCCATTCATCGCCAAGGATGTGTGAATGTGGAAAATGTTTTAGGAGAAAGACTAGTACCGGTCAGCTGGAATCCCACTGATATCGATGATGGGCGTCCCCAAACCTACCCGGTGAATGTGCAAATTGAAGTCATTGACCGGGTTGGTGTCTTCAAAGACATTCTCTCTCGCCTAAGTGACCAAAACATTAATGTCCGTAAAGCTCAAGTCAAAACTCAGTATGGCAAACCAGCTCTAATTGACCTGTGCATTGATATTCTCGATCACCAACAACTCAACCGCAGCTTTGCCAAAATCCAACACATGAGCGATGTGTTAAATATCCGACGTGTTTCTCAGGTGGAGGAATGTAATTGAAGGTAAGAAGGTTAGGAGGTTAAAGGTTAGGAGGTTGAAGGTTGAAAGTTAGAAGGTTGTTCGCTTAGCGTGGCCTTTTGGCCAAGGTTGAAAGTTAGAAGGTTAACACTCAGCACTCAACATTCAACAGTCAACATTCAACTCAACAGGTAACACTCAACAAACCACTTGTTTTTCTTCTGAACGTCGTCTAGGCACCTCATAGGTGAAGAAATCATAGGCTAAGATGGTATTTGGGAAAATTGCCCGTGCTTCTTGAAGCAAATCATCTAACCTCAGGGGATTTCCTGGAGCATAACGAGGACTGAAATGGGTCATAATTAGCTGTTTGACCCCTGCACCAAGGGCAACTTGAGCTGCCATGGTAGACGTAGAATGTAAGCGCTCAATAGCCATCTGAGCGTCTTGATGGGCAAAAGTAGCTTCGTGAATCAAAACATCCCCATCCTTTGCCAGTTCAATGGCCTGCTCACAGAAGATAGTATCGGTACAATACACTACTTTACGACCAGTTTCGGGTGCTCCACACAAGTCAATGCCCTTAATCTCACGCCCATTAGGTAGGGTAATCGTTTCTCCCCGTTTGAGTTTACCGTAAACCGGACCAGACGGAATTCCTAATGCGATCGCTTTTTCTACATTAAACCTGCCCGGTCGGTCTTTTTCACAAACTCGATAGCCAAAGGCTGGTACACGATGCTCCAGGGGTAGACAGCTAACGGTAAATTCCTGGTCTTCGTAGAGTAAACCAGGTTTTATCGTGTGAACCTTGAAGGGGAATGCCAAATGGGTGCGAGAGTATTTTAGGCAAGCTTGGAGATAACTATCTAAACCCGGTGGTCCATAAATATCAACCCTGTCGATGTTTCCCGCTAAGCCACAGCTTGCCAACAGACCTGGCATACCAAAAATATGGTCCCCGTGGAGGTGGGTAATGAACATTCGTCGGATCTGGCTGGTTTTCAGGTCACTCCGCAAAAGTTGATGCTGAGTACCTTCGCCACAGTCAAACAGCCAGACTTCTGCACGCTGAGGTAAGCGCAGCGCTACACTGGACACATTGCGCGATCGCGTTGGGACTCCGGAGCTAGTTCCTAAAAATGTAATTTCCACGCAGCCTGTTTTTGAATCTTCCTCTATATATAGTACACAGGCTCAGTCTGATCATGCTGAGTGCTAAATTGCCTGAGATACAAAGTTCTGGATTTTAGGGAACAGGGAATAGGGAAGAGGAAACAGCGGATCTGGAAAAAAATCCTGTTTACCTCATTACTATGATTAACGCTATATAACGTGACATGGGGTAAGCATTCAGCCGTCAGCTAATGCGCTACGCGCAAGCTACTTAAGGTACTATCAGCTTATGCTTCACAGCGTCGTTCGCACAGCGTGGCCAAAGGCCAAAGCCTGTGCCACCCTACTTGATGTGCTAGCAGGCGGGAGAACTGCAAGGGGTCAGATGAGTAAAACGAGCAGGGATTTTCAACCAGCCGTACCAGCCCGTAAGCTTGTTTACTACTTCCGGTTCATTAGCTGACAGCTGTTCGCGTAGCGTGAGCTAAAAGCTCACGGCTGATAGCTGAATGCTTATGACATGGGTTTATAAAAATCCCCCAAAGCCGAAAACCCCGTGTCTAATGACCGGGGTCTGAAATTACCGTAAAAGAGTGGAGCCTTTATGGTCGAAACGGTTATGCGTCAAAGTTTCAAGTCTTTGTAATAAGGCGACCCTCTGAAAGGTTTCGTCTCCAGAATGAAGGCTAACAGCGGCTTGACGCGCCGTGAGAAAAATATTTTTATATTTCCGGCAATTTTACTCTGTGTAGTGTAGACTAAAGTAGTAGTTAAAGGTCGATACTAATGATTGTTTTAGAGTTCAAGGCAATTGGCAAACAAAAGCAATATTTAGCAATAGAAGAAGCGATTAGAACAGCTAAATTTGTTCGCAATAGCTGTATTCGCTATTGGATGGACAATAAAGGTGTTGGAAAATTAGACCTCAACAAATATTGCACTGTCTTAGCAAAGCAGTTCCCGTTTGCCAATGAATTGAACTCTATGGCTCGGCAAGCCAGTGCTGAACGAGCATGGTCATCAATTGCCCGTTTCTACGAAAACTGTAAGAAAAAAGTTCCCGGAAAGAAAGGTTTTCCTAGATTCAAAAAACATTTTCACTCAGTCGAATACAAGACTTCTGGATGGAAATTATGTTCAGATAAAAAGTCAATCATTTTTAGTGACAAAAAAGGGATTGGGAAACTCAAAATCAAAGGAACATGGAATTTATGGCGCTTTGACAAAAAGCTAATCAAGAGGGTTAGGATAGTCCGTCGATCCGATGGTTACTATGTTCAGTTTTGCATTCAGATCGATATCAATGAGTCTGTTCCAGCAACAGGTACGACTATTGGCTTAGATGTTGGGTTAAAAGACTTCTACACTGACTCGAATAGCAATACTGTACCTAATCCTAGGTTTTATCGCAAAGGGGAAAAGCGTCTAAAGTTCTATCAACGTCGAGTTGATCGAAAAAAGAAAGGCTCTGCTAACCGCAAGAAAGCAATTAATAAACTTGGTAGGACACACCTTAAAATAAGTAGGCAACGTGTTGGCGAAGCCTGCGCGTAGCGCATAGAACATGCAAAGGGACTTGCACGTTGCGTAGTCCGGTCTAACGACCTGGTAGCCTATGAAGATTTAAGGATCAAGAATATGGTTAAAAACCACTGTCTTGCCAAGTCTATTAATGATGCAGGTTGGTATCAATTCCGGAAATGGATGGAATATTTTGGCACTAAGTTTGGCAAGGTAACTGTTGCGGTTAACCCTGCCTATACTAGTCAAAATTGTTCTAATTGTGGTGAAGTAGTTAAAAAATCTCTATCAACTAGAACCCATGTTTGTCAGTGTGGTTGTTCTCTCGACAGAGACCACAACGCTGCAATCAACATCCTAGAAAGAGCCTTAAGTACGGCAGGGCATGTCGGAACTTTGGTCTTAAACGACCCAAACGCTTGGGGAGATTTGGCCTCTACTGTGGCTGGTGCAAACTTGTCACAGCAAGCCGAGTCGTTGAACCAAGAATCCCCGCGTCTTTAGACCGGGGAGTGTCAAGAGTTGCTAGAGCAAGCTTTGCCAATTGTTGGTGTTCAAGGGATTGCTCAGCAGCTGGAGCGAGCACACAAGTGTTGGGAAAAACACAAGGTATTAGGATTAACCCCTAATATCAAGTCCGCTTGAATACCGATCATATTCCCTACTCCCAGATCCGCTGTTCCCTATTCCCTATTCCCGTCTTGATGCAAAGCGCGAGTGGGGGAAACCCCCTGTTCCCTTGCTGCATCGCTGTCAGCCATGCTTTGCGCGAGTGGGGGAAACCCCCAAGACCACGCTGCATCGCTTCTATTTTCCCCACCCCCCACACCCCACACCCGATACCCTGTCTAGTTTTTAGCCTTGTTGTCACCCCCTCAGGGCACGACCCCGTAATTTAATTCGCCATAGGAAAGCGCGCCTCCATTGATTAAGGCTCAACTGTCTTACGGTAAATTCAAACCATGAGCGACTGCATCAAGACAACGAAAGTATTATCAACGAGGCCTAAGAGCTAGATCGCTTATAGAGTCAACGTTTTAGCTTATTTCGTCACCCCCTCAGCTTTTGTTGTATAGCTTTCAAAAAAAAATCCCCAGTCAAAATAAAATTGCTACACTCAAAAAAACAATCACCCCATCAATCATTTGTAGCAAATGTTTAAATATTTCATATTACTACTTTTTGAGGGAGCTAGGTTCGTAGAAAGTAGCTCCCTGGCTAAAAATTATTAACTTAAGAGCAGCTTGCTACTAGACCAACAAAACTTCATCCGATAAAGGTTCTATTGGTGTATAATTGCGAGAGGCTTGAAATTCAGGACGTGGATTTTCTACAGGAATTGGAAGATTTTTAACGCTGTTGTACTTGATCACCAATAATGTCCGATCAAAGGGAGACATATTCGAGTTTGAACCATGAACGCAATTAGGATGCATAAAGAGAACTGAACCGGCTTTTCCCTTTGGTGCTACAATACCATACTGATTTATCAATTTTTCAACTGTTTCGCGATCAACATGATAAGTCTGGTTCGTTTTAATATGTCGAAGCCATTCTTCTTCGCTCTCATCAGTCTCACTATCTGTTACAGGATTCAAAACGCTAACGATACCTTCCTTATGAGAACCGGGAATTAACATTAACGGCCCATTAAATTCGTTAACTTCATATAAGAAAACAAGCGCAATGACTAGCTGAGGTGTGGGAATACCATCTTCTGTCTTAAAAAATACATAATCTTGATGCCAGATCCAAACATCATTTTGCCAGGCTACTTTGGGATTAATTTGGCTTTGATGAATATAGACCTGGCTCCCCAGAATTTTCATTATGGGTTTAACAATACAAGCATGGTGGGAGCAACGTCGAAAAATTTCGTTTTCAGTATGTACACCTAGAACTGTGCGGATCTGGTTTTCATTTCCCTCAATAATTTTTCTAGGTGTTTCCTGGGCATATATTGTCCGCAGTTCAGTTCTCATGCGATCTATTTCTGCTTCGGAAAAACAGTTTTGCACTAAGAGATAGCCAAGGTCATGATAAGTTTGCAATTGTTCGTTGCTGAGTTGCATGGAAAATTTCTCCTTGAAACTAAATACTAACGAGCTTTCCTGTGCGTCATTTGACCCACGCTTATTTGTGGTTTAACTTACTGCTAATGGTTCTGGCTGTGCTGACGAATGCTGCGCTGAACTGGTCATAAACTCGTATGGGTTATACGGATCTTTCGGACAATATTCAAGTTGCAGACGTTGACCTAAGCCGTGAACCTGTACCAATTCCTGCATAATTGCCAATGCGACATGGTCTTCTATTGCCAATCCCGTAGAGTCAAATATTGTCTGCTGTTCTCGCCAATGATAAAACTTTTCTGGTCGCTCAATCACTTCCATTAAACTCGGCCCGATTTCCTCCGGTTGTAATTGCTGAGATTCCCCTTCAACCAAGGCTTGTTCGGGAAAGTCTGGGCAGACAAAACTTTGTTTGAGCAAAGATAGGGGCAACTCTGTTTTGCCGATGATATCTGCACCTACGGCATTAATATGAACGTGAGGTTTGAGGTTTTCACCGGTCATGACGGGATCTGCTCCTTCATCAACCGAAGTTGCTGTGCAAATAATATCAGCATTGCGTTCGAGTTCTTCTAGGGAACAACTCCGAACTGATAGCCCTAAAAATGCTACTCGTGAGGAGAATGAGCGAGCTACATCTGGGTCAACATCAAAAACTAAGACCTCTCGCAATGGAAACACTCGACTCAACCCGTGTAACTGAGTGACTGCCTGTGCTCCTGCTCCTACCAGTCCAACAGTAGCACTATCAGGATGGGCTAGAATCTTGCTAGCTATGGCTGAAGCAGCTCCTGTCCGAATAGCAGTTAGGGTCACAGCATCACACAGAGCCACTAAATGACCGTTGTTAAAGTCATACAGGCTCGTCGTTGCTAAAACCGTAGGGATGCCGATTGTCTCAATATTGTCTGGCTGATAGGCAACTACTTTGATTGTGACCGACTGGTCTGTTTTTCTCATGTAGGGCATCCATTCGACACAAGCACAGGATGGTTTTTTGACAAATCCCGCCCGCGATCGCAGTTCCCCTTGACCTCGATTCACTTCCTTGAACGCTTCGGTCAAACTAGCCATCATCCTGTCCATTAAGGAATCAAGCCCAACTTGCTTGACAACTTCAGCAATATCTTCAGGCCTAATTAAAAGAGTTTCCATGATTTTGTTATATGGGACGAACTCTGCCCGAGTAATCAACACTGAATCATTATACAGAACATTCTCTGTCTAGCCTAGAATTAGACCTCTCCAAAAACTTGAAAGTCTTTCAGTAACTGCTTTTCAGCCCTCAAATTGACCAAGTCAATTTTACGTTAAATTAACGCTATAGCAATTCTGCGACTTCTGAGGTACACAATGTCTGGATTTTAGGGAACAGGGAACAGCGGATCTGGGAACAGGGAAGACATAAGAAGGAATAGGGATGCCCTGCATTAAAACAGGGAATCAACGTCAAAGAATACTGTACCTCATGATTCCTAGAAACGCTATATAATAGGCTTTACGAAGCTATTGATGTTAATTTAGCGTGATTTGCGCGGTCTTGGGAAGGCAGCGCGGTCTTGGGGAGGCAGCGCGGTCTTGGGGGTTCCCCCCGGAGACGAAACCTTAGACAGTTGAGCCTTTATGGTTGGTCGGCTATGCAAAAAAGGGGTAAAACTTATTGATTAGCGTGATTTGCGCGGTCTTGGGGGTTTCCCCCACTCGCGCTTTGCATCAAGACAAGGCTCAACTGTCTTACGGTAACTTCTAACCATGAGCGACTGCCGTGGTCTCCCCCATGAGCGACTGCCGTGGTTTCCCCCACTCGCGCTTTGCATGGCTGACAGCACCAAAAGTATGAGCAGATACAACCTCAATTGTTTCAGGACTTTCAGACGCTTTTATTACTTGTAATACTAAGGCTCCTGAATCCAGCCATAGACATCCATCACCCACCTCATAAAACCTTCACCTCGATAACCGCCATCAACCCAAATTTTGATTAATCGGTGAAATCTGTCTCTAAGTCCATGGAGTTGGTCGAACAATAATTTAGCTCCCTCTCGTTCTGGTAAAGAAGCTGCACTGACGGCTACAACCAAAATACAAACCATGGGATACCACCACCAGATGACGCTTACGACCTTTAACCTGTTTGGCAGCATCATAGCCCACTTCCAGATGAATCATGGTTGCGGTTTCTACTGATTGGCTATCAAGAATCGCTGCACTCGGACGCTTGTTTCAGCTATCAGCTTTTGAATAACAGAGGTAACCATTGGTTTAATCTGAGTTACGTCAGCTGATGGCTATCAGCTTATGCTTAGATGGACTTTTCTGTTGACTTTCAATTCTCATTCATCTATCAATATTAAATTATCCCATTCCCGTAGCGTGGCCATAGGCCAAACAGGTTTATCTTAAGCTGTCAGCTGACGGCTGAACGCGCACGCGTGCGCGTAGCGCATATGCTTACAATAAATCAAAAAATAAATTTAGTTTTTAGCATTGGTACTACGATACTATTGTTGTTACTGTTGTGTTCGGGAGATATAATTACAAATAGACCAGGAGTGATGGAAATATTGTCATTAATTTGGTAGCGATAAAAGGTCTCTAAGTGATAAGAGACATCCGAATCTTGACGACTGTTAATATCATTTTCAGCTAGTCTAGGGGGCATTCCAAACACGAAGCCTAATTCATTACCTTCTTTGCCTAAATCTGGAAATGCCATGGTTATCGCCCAAGTCCAGATATCAGCTTTAGCCCCCTTTGAGCCATCCAAACCACTTTGGCGGGGAGAGGATTCGGCGTTGGCATTGATATAACTAAGCCAACCCCCAAGGGCAAAACCAGGACTAAATCGATATCTCCCTTGTAAGCCAAACCCATTAGCGGAGGTGGCGGTTTGATCACCAAATGGTGCTTGGGAAAATTGACTGCCAGTACTGCCAGTGAGATCAATCCCTGAGTTTGGTTCAGGAGAATAGTAATGGACATAATTTAATCCAATACCTAAACGCTGATTTGGTGTTAAGGTTAGCTGAGTGAAAGCACCAAATTGACCATTAAATAGCCCATTACCTTCGGTAGGATTAGAGATACTAGCGGCACTACCTAAATAAGCTACACTGATTCTAATTGAGTCATTAAATTGATAACGAATAGCAGCGCCACCACCTTCAGCTAGGCGATAAAGGGGGTTATGTACTCCAAAACGGGAGAGGGCTGAGACCGGATTGAGCGGGTCTGTAATCTCATCGGCTGAGAGACCGGCTGCTGCAATATGAGCTTGAATGCGATCGCTAATCGGGAATCGGTAATATAGTTCGGTTATGACAAAGTCCTGGTCAGTATTTGTGTCAAAGTCATAGAGAGTCATGTCTGTGCCATCGAGGGGGTTATTCAATTCAGGCACATCGGTGGCGTCGATTCTAGTGCGTAACAGGTCTTTACCGGTGAAACTGGTATCAAAGGATAATAGGGCAAGACCTGTGAATGTAGTGGTAAGACTATCGTCTTGAGTTGGGTCACTGCAACAAGGGGCAGCTTTGTTATCAGTGAAGTAGTCAACCAGGATAAAGTCTACTTCGCCATTGAGCTTAGTCGTGGTGGAAAACTCAGTAATTTCGACTTCAGCAGTACGAGCGGTTACAGCATCGAGGTTACCACGCAGTCGAGCTAGTTCGAGGGTAAACTCTCCTTGCAAACCCTTGATTGCCTCTAGATCCTCTTTAGAGTAGGAAGATGACAAATCGGGAGCAGCAATGACCTTACTGAGCTGATCGAAACAGGCATTGAGAGCAGCAGCAAATTCATAACGGTTGAGGGCACGATTGCCACGATAGCTACCATCAGGATATCCTGCCATACAACCGTAGCGCTCTACGATAGATTGTAAGGCTTGGTATGCCCAATCTGTGGGCTGGACATCCGATAACTGGGATACTGATGTGACTTGAGCCATCGGATCATCTGTCTGTTCGATATTGGGTTCGATATGGGGAGTTAGTTCATGGTCAAACCCTTGTGTACTTGTTGGTAATTGCGTTATTGGTGATCCTGGGAACAACTGGTCAACAGGTGTCACCTGCTCCATCACGCCCACAGAGATGGGGGGAAGTAACTCTACTGCTACGGATAATTCCTGGGCTGTTGTAGACTTTGGTTGAGATTCATTGGCTAGACCATTGGGAGTTAGTAGAAAGGCTGCAGCGATCGCAGCTGGAGTTACATGGGGCAAGCTCCAAGTCAGTTTGGGCATTGGTTAGATAGTTCACTACTCACACCTAAAACATTGATATAATGGCGCAAATTTCAGCAATTTGCCCAGTAGGGTGATGGTAACAGGGGTAGTTTTTTAGATTAGGGTTAAGCGGGAAGTGTGGGAGGTGTGGGGGGAGAGGAGTTAGATATCCAACTGCTGTTTTTACACTCAAACTTATTTGATCTGGCTTATAACGCTTGTCTATGGCACTGCGATATAGTTGAAACCAGCCTATCGGCGTTCCTCTTACTCATATAAGATTACAGAGGGTGAATTATAGTAATTTTTCGTCTAATCAGGTACATTAACAACAATGAGCAAACCAGTTACGAATATCCTTAAAGGAGATTTGACTAAACACAAATTCAATAGCTTACTTGCCCATCGGGTCGCACCTAAAAGCGATCGCATCAGTAGTTCTATTGTTGACAGGTATAGAACTATATATGAAGGTTAAAAATATCCCCGATTATCTCCTTGAGCGTATAGAATCAGCCCTATTTAATGTTTTCCCTGCTAGAAGAAAAAATGCTGGAAATACCCCTGGTTATCTCATTGAGCAGATACAGTCAGCCCTGCTTAGTGCTTTCCCTGAGCAACAAAAATTACAAGAAATGCTACAATTCAAATTCAATAAAAATCTGCCAGAGATTGCTACTGGTGACAATTTGAGTGAAATTGTCAACAAAGTGGTCAACTATTTTGATAGTCAAAATAAGTTAGCCGAATTAATTAATGGCGCACGTGAAAAAAATCCCGGTAATCATGAATTAAATGCAATCCAGAAAAAACTTGAAATTACGACTAGTTTACTCGATATATTGTATCCTTTAGAAAAAACAAATAAGCCAAGGCAAACTATTTATATTTATAGCGATTATTTAAATAATAAATTATTAGATAATGATAATCTGGAAGATAAAATCTATAAAATAATTGAAAATTTAAATGAAATAATATCTAATTTAGATACTATACTTGATGAAAATTTTTATAGTGAAAAACCTATCATAGAATTTGCTTATTTATTTAAAAATAAATATATTTATTTTTATCAAGATAATGATGATTTTAAAGAAAATACTGAAAAACTAAATCAATGGTTAAAAACCCAGTCCAAGAGGAGTAAAGCAAGCTATATAGTAAGCTATATAATAAGATTGGTAAGCAATAAACGCTTACTTGAATTTGATTATATAGTATTACGTATATTGCCATTACTCTTCATTAATATTACTGGGGCTTGGATAATAGAATTATTGACTAATCAAGAATGGGTTAAGCAGTATAAAGCCCTTAGCATGTTGGTTTTTATACTATTTACAATTATAGCTATTATTGATTTATTTAAAAAATCAAATTTAAGACTGAACCAAATAGGCTCAGTTAGCTTAGTAATCTTGGTGATAGTAGGAGAAGCATTTATATTTAGCATTCTTCCCACTAAAACAGTAAAGTTACCTCAAAACTTTCACAATTACCCAGAAATCGTAAAAGTTTTTGAACAACAGCATCTAACTAAACCTAATAAATTAAAGACAATATTTATACATAAAGCTGAAGTAATAGATAAATTTATAAAATCCCCGGGTCAAGATGATGAATCACATGAATTACACGTATTACTTAGTGAGGTGGAATGGAGCAAGCAGGAAAAACACTTAAAATTTCTCAAGAGAAACTATAAAGGATATATCAAATTCAAAATTATTTATAAGCCTAATCCGACTGGAAATTTTCAAATAAAAAATACTCAAATAATTGACTATTCATTTAGACCTGGTAGTGGGATATTATCCTTTGTAATAGGATTCGGAGAAACAGCATATTTGGTGCCTCGACAACGAAATGATGTTATCGAAGAAATAAATAAAATTATTAGAGATAACCAAGTTTTAGAAAAGCTCAAATAAATCTGACTAAGCTATTAAGCATTAATGCCTAACAGCTTAACTAATTATTCAAAGGTTATGGTCTTAGGTAAATCAATTACAAAGTTCAGCCCTTTTGGAGTAACATCGGCGTTAATAGAAACACCAGCCTTAACAAGTTTATCTAGGGTAATTCCATAGGGTTTCAACTTTTGATCAACCCCCGCATCTTTAAGATAGGAAATCAAATTGACACCATCAAAATTTGCCAAACCCTTCTTGACCGCTTTAACTGTTTGATTGCGAAATACACCTTCAAGAAGAGTCAAAGCATCAGAATACCATCCCCGTCCACGCACATTATGGTTACGGTAAGCAACTTGTAAATCGTTATGACGTATAGCAATACCAAGACTGACATCACCACTAGGTGTTACAGAAAAGAGACGAGTACACTCTCTGCCAACACCTGGAATCTTGATGCATTCATACTTACGCAAATTGACGGTAAAGGCAAATGTTGCTCCACCATGGTCAATAGACTGAAGATTAATATCGTTTATCTTCCACTTGTTATAACGAGTATTCTTGATGTAATACCCATCATATTGATTGATAGACTTAACTAAATCTTCCCGGAATTTTTCAATTGGCAACGTTCCTCGAATTTGTGCTTTGGTTAAGTCCAACTCAATTGGAAATCCAATCTGATTGGTGAATACGTCTAGAGACTGGGCAACGAGGGGAACATTACCATCAGGGAATTGGCTCTCTGCATGAAGATCACCAGCCAGAGCAATGGTTAAACCTAAAGAGATGGAAAAAGCACTAAAAATATTTGCTAGATTTTTATCCAACATAAATCCTATCCTTTGTCGGTATCAGCTAGTGTTGATTGGTATTTTTAAAATTACGGAGACTAAAATTAGCTGAACGCCTTGGAATAAAAAGTAGATAGCTTGATGAGATTAAAATTATTAAAATCATTGAAATACTAATAAAATAGCAAATCAATAGATGCCCATTTAATGCTCAAGCTTCGAGTTAATTTTTAGCCTAGTTATTTTCAAATACCACTATTTATTTCTCAGGCAAAGTTCAGGACATTATGCAGTGCTTAACAAAAGTTAATAGTATAGTGAAGTATAGTTAGGGAAAGGGTAATAGACAAGAGCGGCTCTGGTAACAAAACTATGTCTTAACCTTTACTTCGACTGCTATAACAGTAAACTTTCAACTATCAACCTCCAACCTTTAACTATCAACCTCCAACCTTCAACTATCAACCTCCAACCTTCAACATAGAACAACCTCCAACCTCAACCCTCAACCGAATAAACCCTTCCTTTCCAAGCACCCCCCCCGTCCTTGCCAATGTCGCCATGCTGAATCTATGGTCATTAGCGTATACAGCAAGCCGATCCCAGGTAAGCAAAATGCCAGCAGAGGAGAACATTGATAGAGACGCAGTGTGGGTAAGTAAGCTAAAGCCATCAGTAACCATGTCACCAGAGATGCGATCGCATTCAGCCAATGTCCAGTCAAAACACTAACGATCAAACCAATCGGGGGTACTAGATAAATTAAGGTCATTCCTATCACCGTACCTACTAATAGCCATGGGGAATACTCTAGTTGGGTAAAAGCCGTGCGAGCAATCATATTCCAGATACTGGCTAAAGAGGGATATGGTCGTAAGCTGCGAGTTGATTGACTTAGCCCTAACCAAATGCCACCAAAGGCAGGGCGTTGCTGATTGGTTTTGCTCAAGCCCCCTAAATCCCCCGAGCGAGCAATCCCTCGCTCGGGGGGACTTTGAGAGTTTTGTTCCCCCCAAAATTGGGGGGCTAGGGGGGCGAAACTTGCTGTATTACTAGATTTAACTGCTTGAGCGAGGGCGCAATCATCGATTAATGCTTGACGCACCACCTGAATCCCACCGATCCGGTTTAAGGCTTGATGGCGAATTAAAATACATCCTCCAGCCGCAGCCGCAGTAGATTTTGTGGGGTTATTGACCCAAGCAAAGGGATACAGTTTTTGAAAGAAGAACACAAAAGCAGGAATAAGTAGTCGCTCCCAAAAGTCTTGGCATCTGAGCAACACCATTAGGGAAACTAGATCCAAGTGTTCCATCTCCGCTTTGGTAACCAGTTGACGGAGATTGGCTGGATCATGCTCAATATCAGCATCAGTCAATAAAAAATAATCTGGGGCTGGGGTTTGCTGCTGCCCATGACGAATCCCCTGTTCTAAGGCCCAGAGTTTACCAGTCCAACCAGGGGGTAGGGCTTGACCGGATAATACTTCTAGTTGGAATCCTTCGGAGGATTGGTTGCTTTCCTGGGCAAGGGCTTGAGCAATGGTGCAGGTTTGATCAGTGCTTTGGTCATCCACTACAATCACCGTCAAGCAGCCAGCATAGTCTTGAGCTAAAAGCGATCGCAATGTCGTGGGGAGCAACTCAGCTTCATTACGAGCTGGAATTACAGCACAAACTTTCGGTAAGGATTCCCCTTGACCTACAGACCTGGTAGGGAAAGTCTCTATAACCAGCCGTTGGTCTGCTCGCCAAAACTGACCCCGAAATCCTAGTAATCCGATCCAAATCCCTAAGGATAGAACAGTTATTCCTAATCCGATTGTATCCATTTGTATTGATAGCTATTGCCAATTATCCACTACAAATAGCAAAATAACGTAACCAAAGGTGCGACCCAAGGCCGCGAGGGATTGCTCGCGGCCTTGGAGGCGCGCACCGATGAATCTGGTGTGTGAAGTGGAACGGTAAAACATGCAAACCCAAGACAGGATTGTACACTCAGGGGTTACAGAAGCGATCGCAAATAGCCAAAGCTATCTACTCGCTCAGCAATATCCCGATGGTTACTGGTGGGCAGAACTAGAATCTAATGTCACCATAACGGCGGAAATTATCCTACTCCATAAAATTTGGGGAACTGACAAACAACGACCTTTACATAAAGCCGAAGCCTATCTGCGTTCTCAACAGCGGAAACACGGTGGCTGGGAACTTTTCTATGGTGATGGTGGGCATTTGAGTTGTTCGGTGGAAGCTTATATGGCACTCCGCCTTTTGGGGGTACCTGCCAGCGACTCAGCTTTGGTCCGAGCCAGGGATTTTATTCTCAGACGGGGTGGCATCAGCAAAACCCGGATTTTCACCAAATTTCATTTAGCCTTGATTGGCTGCTATAGCTGGCGCGGGATTCCCTCGATTCCCCCCTGGATAATGTTGTTTCCGGAATGGTTTCCCTTTACGATCTATGAAATGTCTAGCTGGGCAAGGGGAAGTACAGTTCCTTTATTAATTGTCTTTGACCAGAAGCCAGTATTTGATAGTCAGCCAAGGATCAATCTAGACGAGTTATATACCGAAGGAGCTGATCACGCCAAGTTTGAGCTACCTCGCAATTCCGATTGGACAGATTTATTTGTACTGCTTGATGATGGATTTAAGTTAGCAGAAGACTTGAATTTAGTTCCATTCCGGAAGGAGGGACTGGCAGCAGCAGAAAAATGGGTCTTGGAGAGGCAAGAAGCCACAGGAGACTGGGGGGGAATTATTCCAGCGATGTTGAATTCCCTGTTAGCCTTGCGTTGTCTCAACTATGATCTTGCTGATCCGGTCGTGCAACGGGGACTGGAAGCCATTGATCGGTTTGCTATTGAAACCCCTGACAGCTACCGAGTCCAAGCCTGTGTTTCCCCAGTTTGGGATACAGCTTGGGTATTGCGAGCGATGGTGGAATCTGGTTTAGAACCGGATCATCCAGCCTTAGTTCGGGGTGGAGAATGGTTGTTGCAGCAGCAAATACTAGACTATGGGGATTGGGTGGTAAAGAATCCTCAAGGAAAACCAGGAGGATGGGCCTTTGAGTTTCAAAACCGTTTCTATCCCGATTTAGATGATTCCCCAGTGGTGATTATGGCCTTGAATAGCTTGAAACTGCCTAATCAGAAACTAAAGCAGGCAGCCATAGCTCGTGGCTTGGCTTGGATAGCATCAATGCAGTGTAACCAAGGGGGTTGGGCGGCGTTTGATATTAATAATAATCAACACTGGCTCAATTCTCTGCCCTATGCTGACCTGAAAGCGATGATTGACCCTAACACAGCGGATGTGACCGCACGGGTCCTGGAAATGCTGGGTTCGTGTAATTTATCCATAGAATCCCAGCAGTTAGAGAAAGCGATCGCATTTTTGATTCAGGAACAGGAAGCCGATGGCAGCTGGTTTGGTCGTTGGGGGGTTAACTATATCTATGGCACCAGTAGTGCTCTTTCCGCCTTATCTAAAATAGCGCCTCACACCCACCAACGTAGTATCGAACGGGGTGCGGCTTGGCTAGTGAAATGTCAAAACCTCAATGGTGGCTGGGGTGAGACCTGTCTTAGTTACGATGATCCCAGTCTTAAGGGACTAGGAATCAGTACCGCATCTCAAACCGCTTGGGCTTTAATTGGTTTAATGGCAGCAGGAGAAGCTACTGGCAACTGGGCAAGGGATGCCATTGAGATGGGAGTCAACTACTTAGTGTCAACTCAACAGCCCGATGGCAGTTGGGATGAAACCGAGTTTACAGGCACAGGTTTTCCCAGTCATTTTTATTTGAAGTACCACTTCTATCAACAATATTTCCCGTTGTTGGCCTTGGGACGGTATCAAATGTCTGTTTCAAGTTGAAGGTTGTTGGTCAGAATGAAGAATTAAAAATTAATTCTTCATTCCCACGCATCCTGTTTATTGCTGATGGGATGCCAACCAGACTGTCAAATCTGTGACTGTCTCAAAATCCAACAGCGCCTCGCTCAACTCCTCCAATTGAGCCACAGAAAGCTTTTGGATCCCCTCAAGTAGCTGGTTTTCAACACTCCCAAACCGACGGGTGATCAGACGTCTAACGATTGAGTAACCTTCCTCTTGCCTTCCTTCAAGTTTCCCTTCAAGTAAACCAAGTTTATGTCCTTTTTGAATGATCTTCTGATAAATTACAGACTCTTGCATCACTTCCTCCGGAAATAATTCTGTGATCAACCTTTGGTCAAACCGCAAACCCGCTAGTAACTGGGTACAAGCGGATATGTTAGTAAAAGCTAGTGGTTCTTCAATCCTATCTACTGCTGCTGCCACTTGCTCTAATAATCTGGTTGGAGACTCACGCTTATGCCAGAGTCGCAAAGGGCAATAAGGCGGGATTGGTCAAAAATAGCTCAGGGTCTTGCTCCCACATCCTGATTACTCGATAGCAATGACTGGTGTTAGTATCGACCAACTGATTAGTATAAGCTTTTTCTGAGTTAGTGGATTTCAGAAATATCACCACCTGCTCTATGGGACAGTTATACTTTTCTTTGAGTCTGACCCAATACTTGAGCATTCTCAATGGTAGGGATGGCTTGGAAACCGGTAGGGTTTGAAATTCCCACTGCAGGATTTGGTTAGGGGTTTGCAGCAGCGTCAAGGAATCGGCGTGAATCGGTTCGGTATTTAACTCAGTTTTCAGGACTGATATTTCAGTAACTTCAATATCATGAAGCCACCTGATCAAATCAGCTGGGTAGTTTTCGGCGAGATATTTACAAATGTTATCGTAACCCAAAGTAGTTATCTGTGGTTAAGACTACCTGGCCAAGTTTACAGGATTTAGTCAAAAAAAGCGATCGCATTTTTTATTAGACCTCTTGCAAAAATAAATATGAAATCAAAATCTATCGCTTTTGCCAATAGCCATGCATGGCTTTTGCCTTGTCAACACCCACGGTTTATGAGACTTATGCAAGAGGTCTATTGCTGATGCTCAGTCAACCATACCGTCAAATCTGTGATGGTCTCAAAATCCAACAGCGCCTCGCTCAACTCCTCCAATTGAGCCACAGAAAGCTTTTGGATCCCCTCAAGTAGCTGGTCTGAAACACTACCAAACCGACGGGTGATCAGGCGTCTAACGATTGAGTATCCTTCCTCTTGCCTTCCTTCACGTTTTCCTTCAAGTTTTCCTTCGCGTTTTCCTTCAAGTAAACCCAGTTGATGTCCTTTTTGAATTATCTTCTGATAAATTACAGACTCTTGCATCACGTCCTCCGGAAATAATTCTGTGATCAACCTTTGGTCAAACCGCAAACCAGCTAGTAACTGGGTACAAGCGGATATGTTAGTAAAAGCTAGTGGTTCTTCAATCCTATCCACTTCTGCCGCCACTTGCTCTAATAATCTTGTCGGAGATTCACGCTTATGCCAGAGTCGCAAAGGGCAATAAGGCGGGATTGGCCAAAAATTGCTCAGGGTCTTGCTCCCAGAGCCTGATTACTCGATAGCGATGACTGGTGTTAGTCTCCAGCAACTGGTTAGTATAAACTTTTTCTGAGCGAGTGGATTTCAGAAATATAACCACCTGCTCAATGGGACAGTTATACTTTTCTTTGAGTCTGACCCAATACTTGAGCATGCGCAATGGTAGGGATGGCTTGGAAGCCGGTAGGGTTTGAAATTCCCACTGCAGGATTTGGTTAGGGGTTTGCAGCAGCGTCAAGGAATCGGCGTGAATCGGTTCAGTATTTAACTCAGTTTTCAGGACTGATATTTCAGTAACTTCAATATCATGAAGCCACTTGACCAAATCAGCTGGGTAGTTTTCTGCGAGATATTTACAGATATTATCGTAAGCCAAAGTAGTTATCTATGGTTAACAGTACCTGGGCCAGTTTACCGGATTTGGTTAAAAAAAGCGATCGCGTAGCGATGCTCTCAAAGAGCCGCTACGCGATGAAGCGTTTCGGCAAAGCCGACGCTACGCGAACGCAAAGCGTGGCCTACGGCCTCAGCTTCCGCGCTTGTGCGATCGCAACTAGGCTAGGTAGAAATATAGTCATCGAAAATTGGTTTTCTTGTAGCCCACCAATATTGGATAGTATTACCAGGCCACAAAGCGAATACTCTCCCATCTTTATTTTGATACCAACTCATACAGTTTTCTTTTGTCCACACCCTCTTTTCCATAGTTTTCCATAAATCCTGATAATAACGTCTCATGGCTTCCTCCTTCACTTCCAGAGATTTCCAGTCTTCTCTGAGCATTTTATTCAAGCAGCCGATAATATAATTAACTTGGCACTCTACCATTAAGATGACCGAGCTATGACCCAAACCAGTATTCGGTCCTAAAAGACTAAAAAAGTTAGGGAAATGGGGAACAGAAATACCAAGATACGCTTCTGGTTCGTTGCCCCATATCTCCGCTAGACTCTCTCCGTTGCTACCACGTATATCGATTTTTTGATAGGACAAAGAGTTAAATCCTGTAGCATAGATAATAGCATCAACTTTATAGTCTTTTCCTTGTTCTGTTACCAGACTATCAGTAGTTATGCTTTCTATCTTATCTGTAATCAATTCTACATTATTTCGGTTCAGGGTTTGATAAAAGTCGTTATTAATTAAAATTCGTTTACAACCGGGTTGATAGCTGGGCATCACCGCATCCCGTACTCGGGAGTCATCAATTTCCTGGTGTATGCGTTTTTCCAATTGTTTTCGCAGGTACTTACCGATAAAACTTCCAGTAGTGAATAGAGAAAAATTGATTAAGTCATTACGCAAGTATAGTAATCCACGGTGCAGTTGCATCAGAATAGGTAAATTATTAAAATACCATTGCATCTGGGCTGAATAAGTCCCATCGTCTCGGTTAGTAATCCAGTTAGGAGTTCTTTGAAAAATGAATAGTTTTTTTACTTTTTTGGCAACTTCTGGTAGAAATTGAACTGCACTCGCTGCAGTTCCTACAACTGCCACAGTTTTATCAGTTAAATCAAAGGTGTGATTCCATCTAGCTGAGTGAAACGAGACTCCTTTGAAGGTTTCCAAGCTATTTAAATTCGGTAATTTTGGTAAATTTAAACCTCCCCAGGCACTGATCAGTATCTTAGCTGTTATCGTTTCATTCTCAGCTGTGTTAACATACCAGAGGCAATTTTGGGCATTGAAATGGGCACTAATAACCTCTTGATTAAAACGGATATGGGGATAAATATTGTATTTACGTGTGCATTGTTCTAAGTATTTCAATATCTCTGCCTGAGAGGGATAAACTTGACCCCAATCATGTTTCATTTCAAAAGAGTAGCAATATAAATGAGCGGGAATGTCACAGGCACATCCTGGGTAGTTATTATCCCGCCAAGTCCCTCCAAGTCGAGAGGATTTTTCTAAAATAATGAAAGGTATTTTTGCTTTTTTAAGTTTAATAGCCATGCAGATACCAGACATGCCGGCACCAATAATAACTACTTGCATTTTGATTATTTTTATGGTATAATTGTAGGGGATTATTCGTTTTATTGTTTAGTTCGAGAGTTACGTTTACCGATCATCGACGTTTAGATAAAAATCTCAACCATAAAATGTCAAAAAAATGTTAACATGAATTAATATCAATATCAAAAAAAGCAATTATGGAAAGCCTTAAAGGCAAAGTCACCTTGGTCACGGGTGCCAGCCGTGGTATTGGTAAAGGAATTGCGATTGGCCTTGGCGAGGCAGGTGCTACGGTATATATTACTGGTCGTAGTCTCGACAGTTCCAATGTCACAGAGGGAGTTTCCGGTAGTCTTAGGGAAACCCAATCAG
Organism: Moorena sp. SIO3I6; assembly: GCF_010672095.1. Classification (NCBI taxonomy): domain Bacteria; kingdom Bacillati; phylum Cyanobacteriota; class Cyanophyceae; order Coleofasciculales; family Coleofasciculaceae; genus Moorena; species Moorena sp. SIO3I6. The sequence continues at coordinate 29,869 of NZ_JAAHHU010000072.1, forward strand.
CTGTGCAAGATGCTGGTGGAATTTGTATTCCGGTAATGGTAGATCATAGCGACGACCAACAAGTGCGCTTACTTTTTGAACAGATTCAAGACGAGCAGAAGGGACAACTGGATCTGCTGGTCAATAATGCCTTTTCAGGAGTGCAGGCATTGAAGGATGGATACGAAAAACCATTTTGGGAATGCCCTGAGAATCTTTGGGATGCTGTCAATCATGTCGGTCTCCGCAGCCATTATATTGCCAGTGTTTTTGCAGCTCGACTGATGATTCAGCGTCAGCAGGGGTTGATTTGCACCATCTCATCTTGGGGCGGCATGTCTTACATCTTTGGTGCCGCCTATGGAGCGGGTAAAGCCGCTTGCGATCGACTGGCTGCAGATATGGCTGTTGAACTCAAGCAATATAATGTGGCATCCCTTTCGATTTGGCCAGGCATAGTTGGTACCGAGCATATGTCCAGTTTGGCTTTGCAAATGGCAGAAGATAAACCAGGTAATCAGCAAAGCCGAGTGATCTCTCAAGGCTTTAATTGGGAAACTCCTTTACTAACAGGGCGCGTTATTGCTGCCCTTGCTGCAGACCCAACTGTAATGCACTTTACAGGCCGCGTTCGAGTTGTTGCAGAACTGGCTGATCACTATGGAATTATCGATAAAGACGGGTTACGTCCGGTATCACTACGCTCTCTACGTTTTATAGCTCCAATGTTTTGGCCACCATTAATAAAATATGCGTCGCTGATACCTAACATTAATTTACCCTGGTTTTTATTACTATGGGGAATACTCCAATCTCCTAAAATTTAACCCAGAGCAAAAATTGAGAACAATTAGATGAGCAATCTCCATGGAGCTGTGGTACTCATCACCGGTGCCGCCGGTGGATTCGGTCAGGAACTGACTCGGCAATTATTAGAAGCTGGTAGCCATTTGATCCTCACGGATCTTGATGAAACTCTTCTTAAAGAGCGTGCCGAGGCTATTCAACGGGAGGTTAAAACTGGGGATATACTTGCTCTTTTGGAAATTAATCTTTCTGAACATGACGGATGCGAAACCCTTTATCACCAGGTTAAAAACCTCGGAATAGCAATCGATATTTTGATCAACAATGCTGGCATTGGGCTTTTTGGTCGCATGGACGAAGTTCCTGGGGAAAAATGGGAAAGGCTGATGCAGGTAAATCTGCTGGCACCAATGCGATTAAGTTCTCTATTTGCCGCCGATATGATTAGGCGTCGCCAAGGTCACATCGTTAACATTTCCTCTGCTGCTGGCTGGGTGGCACCCGCTGGCATGGCTCATTATGCTGCTAGTAAATTCGGGTTGCGAGGATTCAGCGAAGGGCTTTTAAATGAAGTTAAAATTTACAACGTGAAGGTTACAGCTGTTTATCCCTTTTACAGCCGTACTCCCATTCTCCAGTCGGAACAGTATGGAACCCTTGCCAAAGAAAATCAGGGGTTGCCGGAATTTTTAGTAACTGATCCGGCTAAGGTCATGGGCGAAACGATTCAAGGAATCATTGATAATAAACCTCAGGTTTTTCCTGATGGAATGGCAAAAATTATCTCAGTTATTAAACGTTTTTTTCCCCAATTATTAAACTGGATTTTTAATGGGTTCAATCGGAATTCAAAAGCCGATTTATAGGATTGATATAGCAAAGGGAACAGGGCACAGGGAACAGGAAACAGGCAGTAGGGAATAGGCACAAGCAAGGACTGGTTTTGGCGAGAAGCCCACACTTACAAGAGGTGCGACCCGTGGCGAATTTAATTATTAATGGTAAGAGCGCACCTAGGTAGGAAGTGTGGGAGCATGCCAGTGAGCTTGGATGTGTAGGCATCCGATTTATTGCTGATGGGATGCCAACCATACCGTCAAATCTGTGACGGTCTCAAAATCCAACAGCGCCTCGCTCAACTCCTCCAATTGAGCCACAGAAAGCTTTTGAATCCCCTGTTGTAGCTGGTCGTCAACACTCCCAAACCGACGGGTCAGTTGACGTATAACGATTGAGTATCCTTCCTCTTGTTTTCCTTCACGTTTCCCTTCGAGTAAACCTTCCCGTTTTCCTTCGAGTAAACCCAGTTGATGTCCTTTTTGAATTATCTTCTGATAAATTACAGACTCTTGCATCACTTCCTCCGGAAATAATTCTGTGATCAACCTTTGGTCGAACCGCAAACCAGCTAGTAACTGGGTACAAGCGGATATGTTACTAAAAGCTAGTGGTTCTTCAATCCTATCTACTGCTGCCGCCACTTGCTCTAATAATCTTGTAGGAGACTCACGCTTATGCCAGAGGAGCAAAGGGCAATAAGGCAGGATTGGCCAAAAATAGCTCAGGGTCTTGCTCCCACATCCTAATTACTCGATAGCGATGGCTAGTGTTACTCTCCAGCAACTGGTTAGTATAAACTTTAGATGAGGTGGTGAACTTCAGAAATATCACGACCTGTTCAACAGGACAGTTATACTTTTCTCTGAGTCTGACCCAATACTTGAGCATCCGCAATGGTAGGGATGGCTTGGAAGCTGGTAGGGTTTGAAATTCCCATTGCAAGATTTGGTTAGCCGTTTGCAACAGTGTCAAGGAATCGGCGTGAATCGGTTCGGTATTTAACTCAGTTTTGAGCACCGAGATTTCAGTAACTTCAATACCATGAAGCCACCTAACCAAATCAGCTGGGTAGTTTTCGGCGAGATATTTACATATATTATCGTAAGCCAAGGTAGTTATTTGTTATCTATGGTTAACAGTACCTGGGCCAGTTTACAGGATTTGGTTAAAAAAAGCGTAGGCATTTTTTATTGCTGATGGGATGCCAACCATACCGTCAAATCTGTGACGGTCTCAAAATCCAACAGCGCCTCGCTCAACTCCTCCAATTGAACAACAGAAAGCTTTTTAATCCCCTGTTGTAGCTGATCGTCAACACTCCCAAACCGACGGGTCAGTTGACGTATAACGATTGAGTACCCTTCCTCTTGTTTTCCTTCGAGTAAACCTTCCCGTTTCCCTTCGAGTAAACCTTCACGTTTCCCTTCGAGTAAACCTTCCCGTTTTCCTTCGAGTAAACCCAGTTGATGTCCTTTTTGAATTATCTTCTGATAAATTACAGACTCTTGCATCACTTCCTCCGGAAATAATTCTGTGA
>NZ_JAAHHU010000720.1:0-2373 GCF_010672095.1 Moorena sp. SIO3I6
ACTACGTGCCTGTAGCCAATCAATAATTTCGATTGATTGTCTTTTGAGTGGAATTTCCCACCACTGGGAGTCCCAGCCAACCTTAAAGTTTTTTTTGTATAACTATTATTGTAGTACTTTGACAGCGGTTAAAATCGCCTACTCGCGTTTCCTCAACCACAGAAATGACCATATAAATAATAGTAGTTTGCACTCTCCCGTGAGGCTTTAGATGACCAGCGCTTATATCCTGATTGCCTCAATTTTGGTGTTGGGGGGGTTACTCGCTACCTTAGGCGATCGCATGGGTACACGAGTAGGAAAAGCACGGTTGAGTTTATTTAATCTACGTCCCCGTACTACTGCCACGGTAGTAACAATTATCACCGGTGGCTTAATTTCCGCCTCGACCTTGGGGATTTTGTTTGCCACCAGCGAGTCTCTACGGGATGGCATTTTTGAACTTGATAATATCCTCAAAAAACTTAGAAGTGCTCGCCGGGAGGTCAGCCAATTAGAGGATGAGAAAAATCGAGTAGAGCAGCAGTTAGAGGACGCCAGAGCAGAGCAAATAGAGGTTCAGAAGCGTTTGGATGAAACCAATCGAAATTTCCAACAGGCTCAAAATCAACTGAAAGATGTCTCTGCTCAGCTTGGGGTGCTGCGTACTGAAATTAAGTCACTCCTAGGGGAACGTCAGCTGCTAATCCAACAGCGGAATCAACTCAATGAACAAATTACCCAACTCCAGAGCCAAATCACTCAATTAAAAGAATTGGTGAAGAAACGGGATCAGGAAATGCTGGAGCGAGACCAAGCTATCCAAGAGCGAGACCAAGCTATCCTCAAACAAGACCAAACGATCCAACAGCGGGAGCAAGAGCTGGCTGAGAAAGACCAAGCTATAAAACAATTTGACCGCAAAATTGCGGAACGGGATAAAGTCATTGCTCAGCGTGAAACGTTCCTAAAACAACTCGAACAAGAACTTAAAGAACTTGAACAACAACTTAAACAAAAGGAGCGTCAACTTGCTGAACGTAATAAACAACTTGAATCACAAGAAAAACAACTTGCTTTTTTAAAACGGGAACTAGAAATTCTAGAACAGTACTATCAGAATTATCAAGTACTGCGTCAGGGAAATGTTGCTTTAATTCGTGGTCAGGTACTCACTTCCGGAGTAGTACGAATTGTCGATCCAACAGCGGTAAATCAAGCCGTTGATCAACTGTTGAGCCAAGCCAATAAGACAGCCGTAGACATTACCCGTGCTAGTAGCAGTAATTCCCAAGAGCCACTGGTGCAAATTACTCAAGCACAAGTGGATCAGTTAGTCCAGCAGATTCAAGATGGTAGAGACTACGTGGTGCGAATTCTTTCAGCAGGTAACTACGTTGAGGGGGAAAAACCAATACAAGTATTTGCAGATGCAGCCCTCAATGAGGTTGTCTTTAAGGGGGGTGATATCCTTGCTACCATCTCCACTAATCCCTCAACTATGACCAATGAACAAATCCGCAAGCGCCTCGATCAGTTATTGGCAGCCTCTGAGTTCCGTGCCCGTCGCGCTGGGATTTTGGGTGATATTCAAGTTGGAGATGGTCGGCTGACCACCCTAATCAACTTTATTGAGCAGCTGGAGAAGTATGGCCAACCCCTTAATGTCAAGGCTATTGCCCAAGAAACTGCCTACACAGCTGGTCCTTTAAAAATGCAGCTGGTAGCGAGCTACAATGGAGAAGATGTTTTTAAAACTATTGTTAACTAGCTAGGTTGTTAGCAGTCAGCAGTCAGCAGTCAGCGGTCAGCCGTTAGCGGTCAGCCGTCAGCTGTCAGCCGTCAGCTGAAAATAAACCTCGTTCGAGGTGGCACAGGCCACAAGCGCTGTGAGGTAACTCAGCATTATTCGAATCCTTACCTCTTTTCTTCAAAAGCTATTCAAACGCTGATTGCTGATTACTTACTTTTTAAGTAGCTAGCTCCTCCGCAACTTGCCAATCGGGATTGTTATTAACTGCCTCCTGAAGTAGCTCAAACATTTGCCGACAATGGTTATTAACCTGTAGAGGTAACTCTTCATTTTTGACGACAAAATTGATGGGCACTTGTTGAGCAGTGGCTTTCGATTTGTCAATCAATACGTCCACTGTAACCAGCTTGGTAAAGGATATATTACCCGGACTCTCTCTTGCCATTATATAGTCATCACTCTCGTAGAGAATTTCAAAATCGCAGGATTTTAGAACCTCAATGAGTAACGGCAGAAGACGATCAAGGGGAATAGTGATTTTAATGGAACGAGTGTAGCGAGCCATATAGACCTGGGGCTTGCTGATAGCTAAACTTTTCTATCTTGACATTCCCCCGTGGGAGGGATTGCTCGCACGGAGA
>NZ_JAAHHU010000721.1:0-2372 GCF_010672095.1 Moorena sp. SIO3I6
TAATTTCGCTTGTAATTTGTAATAAGTCGTATGTTAGGTCTGTATGGAGTAAGCATATGGATGGTGCTTCTGGCAGCAAAAGGCTAATTGGTAATCACACCCATCAAGAGGATGCATTGAACTCAAGCGTAAACTCAAATGCGATCGCAAAATCAAGCTCTATTCTGGACTTGATTTCCTCAAATTCAGATCAAGTCAGGGTATTTGCCTTCGATATCCGAAGCCAACCCCACTTTCAGGGCAAGAATACACTTGAACCTTGGGCGTCACGAGCCTTAGCTGTAGCTGGTTCAGAAGATGTCGTGATCATTCCTGGCAATCTGGATGCAGAGTACTACGACTGGCTGAGAAATCTTGGCTTAGGACCCCAGAAAGTCTTTGCCTTCAACCGTGAAAATGAACCAGCACTGCTCTCAGAGCTGATAATGCAAAAAGCGGATGAAGTTAGAGCATTTCTTGCATCAATTGGAAAACCCTTGGTGTTTGTTCCTTATTATTCGGCAGATGTAGATAAACAGGCGGCGTCAACCATTGATGCCGTTTTTTTTGGCTGTGATCAGTCTATTACCTTAAAGTATTTTGACAAGTCCACCTTCAAGGACCTGTGTCAGTCTCTTGGTATTCCCACAGTACCAGGAACTATCCTGAGTAAATCATCAGACTCTGAGGATTTTGAGACAGAACTGCGACAGGAAATCTTAGGTTGGCTTAGGGATTATGAGACGTTAATGATCCGGGGCGCACAAGGGTCTGTAGGCTCATCACTTCATAAAGTTAACAGCAGTAACCTCGACACTGAGATGCCAAAAATGCTGGCATCGGGAGAGAGTTGTTTTTTAATTGAGCCATTCCTCAAAGTCATTACATCCCCCAATGACCAGTGGATGATTGGGAGCAATGGAGAAATTGCTCATCTGGGCATAACATGCCAGCTGTTTAATGGGTTACAACATATCGGTAACGTGAAAGGAAAACCCTATTCAAAAAGGATAGAAGGGTTAATTCGCGATTACTCCTTCAAAATAGCCCAGCACATGCGAGATGATGGCTATCTTGGCATCTTAGGCATCGATTATATTGTCACAGATCAAGGAATATTTCCCATCGAAAACAACGCCCGACTGAACGGATCGTCCTTTGCATTTTTCATTCTTGACAATTTGTTTGGTTCTAGTGACTACGATGGATGCTGGAAGGTGTTGAGACTTAAAATCGAACCTTGTAGTTTTAGCACCCTAAGGGAAAAGATTGGTTCCTTAATCTACCAGGGTAATGGTAATCCGAATTTTGTCTTTCCTTATGAATTTGATACCTTAGGAACTCAAGGGGATGTCACTCTATTAATTGTAGCTGAGGATTTACATCACCTGGAATACGTTGAGAAAGAGCTATTATCTAAACTAGAGATAGCAGCTCTTAATTGAACTAAGGATTGATATAAAGAAGATACGGCAATCATCAGATTAATTTATCCATTTACAGGGGAAATGGTAAACCTAGGCATATCAATTAGGTATGTAAAGTTAACCTAGGCTTTTTCCCTTTTATTTTTTATTCTTGATTTTACATTAATTAAATAAAACAGATGATTATAGTGATTCATAATCTAAACCAAATCAATATGCACATTATCAATAGCCCAGTTATCGAATCCAGAACCACTATGGTTAAGCTGTAGCCAGCGGAACTGAGTAGCACTAGTTATAGCATCGGTGTCAATGGTCTCAGTAATAGTTTTCCAACTGATGTAGTCTTCTGTGTCATACAAACCCAGTCTTATCCAAGAGATACCGCTATCAATGGAATATTCAAGAGCGAGATCTTCCCCAGAATCTGCATTCTCCCCTCCATTATTACTATTACCAATGATATTACCAATGATTAGGTCAAAGGAAATAGTACCGCCATGAGAAACATCTAGGGCTTGGGTAATAGCATAACGGGAGTTATCTTCTGCAGAACCGCCATCAAACCAAAGGGAGTTGCCATCGCCACCAAAGTTGGTATTAACTTGACCATTGCTAATTTATGCCCATTGGCTATTATCGCTATCCGGGTCAAAGTCATGTTCAAACAGTCAACCGTAGAATCGGCCATATCCACCACTCCTATACTCAAGGTAAACGTGCCAGCTGTTGTAAACTCGTAAGTAAATGTTGTGTAGCCAGTCTGTGAATTAAAATAAGTCGTGGAGGCGACAAAGTCACTATTTGTATCTGCTAGTTCCAACAGGTCCCCTGAGGATATAGAGACAAAGGCAAAATCGTTATATAGCTATAATAAACGCTATATTTTATTTAGCCAGGATAGGATTAGGCATGTTCGGATTGGTTATTAGCATTAGTACTAATCATAGTTTAAAGTTTAGGTAA
>NZ_JAAHHU010000722.1:0-2371 GCF_010672095.1 Moorena sp. SIO3I6
CCGGAATCTATGGTGATTGAAGTTAAAAGTGTTGTTTTTCAGATCTTGTTCTATCAGATAAACCGTTTTTTAAAACTTAACTATTGTCTGCTATATAAAAAATATCCAATATAAATTACTATAAATAGTATACATAATTGAGTTCATAAATGGCTAAAAAAATGTTTGTAAAAAAATGTAAACAATTTTAATTAACCCTTGCATTTTTTTGAAGAGTTATGTATAGTATAGAAGGTAACGACTGAAACTAATAGCTGCGCTGGTCATAACTGTTAACCACTACCAGCGCAGCTTTCCTCCCTCCTAAAAAGGAGTTACTTCCATGATGCCAAAAATATCACGATCATCAATCCCGGTTGAGTGCATCCCATTTTTACGGTTTGACCCGATAGGTGCTATGGGCATCTTGGTGGAACGGGCATCTTGCCTGTTATATCATGTCCGTCTAATCACTTATAAGAAAAGTGGAGAGTACAGCATCGAGGTAATGCCAAGACGAATTACCATCACCGAACACTCTTTGCATTGAGGAACTCCAACAGGGTTACCGCCAGGCCAAAAGTGCCATAGTTTGTCGGCAGTATCAGGTGATCTGGTTACTCGCTCAAGGAAAAAAAACAGAGGAAGTAGTCCAAATAACTGGCTACAGTAGAATCTGGATTTATGCATTAATCAAAAGATACAACCAATTGGGTGCTGAAGGATTAGGCGATTGGCCAAAAGCCACGCTACGCGAACGCAGAAAACAAAATCAAGGAGCCAAGCCATTAATAGGAGATTTCGAACAAGCACAGTTATGGCAAGTTTGGCAACGGACTTGCTCCAGATGGGGGATTTTGGAATGGTCGAAAAGTGGCAGACTGGTTAACATCTGTGACGGGCAAGTCCATCAGCAGACAAAGAGGATGGGATATACTACGACAAATGACTTAATGGTTGAGGGTTCCTTTACCTGCTCATACTAAAAGTGACTATGCATGAGCAACAAGCCTGGAAAAAAAACTAGCCGCCGACCTTGAGCAAATCAAAAGCACTTACCCGAATGCAGATGTGCAATTATGGTGTGAGGATGAACATCGCCTGGGACTCTTTCCCTGTGCTTCGACGCATTTATGATCCAGTTGGGGACTGGCCAATTGCCCATGTCAATTGGAGATTTGAGTGGTTATGGTTGTATGCTTTTGCACACCCGTGTACGGTCGAGACTAAGGCGTGGATTCTGCCTTATGTCAATACTGAGCTATTTAATCGGGTATGGGCTGAATTTGCTGCTGAATTTAATAATGGTGATGATAAACACATTGTTTTAGTTGTTGACCAAGCTGGATGGCATACCAGTAAGGGCGTAGAATTACCAGAGGGATTGCATTTAATATTTTTGCCTTCTCACTCACCACCAATTGCAACCAGCAGAAAGATTATGGACTCTGGTTGACGGCACAAGAGCCAATCGCTCATTTGATACTCGCGCAGCAGCTAGAAGTTGTTCTGTTTCAACGCTGCAAAACTTTACTCAAACAGCAAGATTTAATTCAAGGCTTGACAGGTTTTCATTGGTGGCGTCAAATTGATGCGTAAATTTTAACTAATTAACCGGACATGATATTATCAATATTTGCGAGCGGGCAGGATGCCCACTCTACTGCTACCAAAAATGTGGGTTTTGTAGATGCGCCCATACTTGTCTAACCGCTTTTTGTGGAAATTTCGATCGGTTAAAAAGCTGATCGTCTCACCGATAATGGGTAAACAGACATTACCAGGGGGCAATGGAAGCGATTCGGCTAAGCCGACGCTACGCGAACGCATATCTTGAGTGGTGGTTTCCATGGAAATAAGCAAGCTGCAGGGTCAAGACCTATTATCTCGTGCCTGATCCAGGGTAAACCCATCTTATAATGCAATACTTCATATTGGAGTAGCCCGCAACCGTAGACCAAGTGCCTGTATTACCTTGAGAACAGTGGCCAAGTCTGGATTACCTTCCATCGACAACGCCTGATCAAGACTTTCATGGCCGAGACCGGTTTCGCGAGCAATTTGTCTCATTCCTTTGGAACGAGCAATATCTCCTAGAGCAGCCACGACCAACGCAGGATCCCCATCTTCAAGAGCAGCTTCAAGATAGGCAGCCATATCTTCTTTGGTCTCCAGATGTTCTGCCACATCCCAGGGATGGGTTTTGATGTTGGTCATGACCATCTCCTATAACTTTTGTGCTAGATCTAGGGCTGTCTTGATGTCCCGGTCTTGGGTGCGCTTGTCACCACCTGCAAGGAGGATTATCAAGGTACTCCCACGGTGCAAGAAATACACCCGGTAGCCAGGTCCATAGTCAATACGCAGTTCCGAAACTCCTCTTCCCACTGGA
>NZ_JAAHHU010000723.1:0-2371 GCF_010672095.1 Moorena sp. SIO3I6
TCTGGTCCCCGGTGGGCAAGGATATCTAACATTTGCCCAATATTTTCCCGGTCTATTGGTTCTTGGTCGAGGTAGTAAATCCCCACAATGCCACTCATAGTTTGCCTCCTTTAAACGATGGTAGTGGGGTAAACCGTGAAAGGTCTCTGAGATAGCCAATCACAACCTGTCCCTGGTTTTCCACCCATGCATGAGCTTCTAATTTTCCTCCCTCCCCTTTGGCAACACCAATTCTGAGTTGAGGGGAGTAACCACAGCGACTCATCAGTACTTGTGTGGTTAATGCTCTAGCTAAACACTTAACACCACCTGGCATGTAGCGACTGCTGAGATTCACAGCTCCGACAATTTTGCTTAGGTTAGTTTGGTTTATCCCTTGAGCTTTAGGCGATGGCTGACTGATTTTTGTTAGCAGTCGCCGCAATCTGTGAAATGGTAGTAACCATAGCCCTAGTCTGATTAATCCTAGTAAGATGAACGTGTTAATCACAAGTTGACGTTCTCTAGTAGTAAGGCGCAAGAACTTACGCAACCGCTTCATCTTTTACCTCAATTAGCCCAACTGCTGCGAATTCTTGGAGTAATGTCAACAGATCGCGATCGCATTTTTCTGGCTCAACTTCGTACTCTGCTAGCAGTGCATCCCGAATTTCGTCTAAAGTTTTCGGTTCCTGGATCAGATTCCAGATGCTAGCACCTACGGTATTCAAGCCATAGTAAACTCCGGACTTCATGTCGAGGATGATTGCCTCTCCTCCAATATCAGAAGATAGTTGCTCTTGAGCTGCTACTACAATTGAAGATTTTGAGATAGTACAATCCAAACTCATGATTTTTTATTCTCCAAGTAATTATTGCTGTTATCTAAAACTAGTGAGGGAATTATATGGGTTTATAATTAATGGATTGAGAGGAATTCCCAAGATTGCTATGCTTGATTAGCCCTGATGGTTGTTATTTTGAGTAAAGTTAGGGTATAGTAGATGAATAACTTGATTAGTTTGAAGAGTTATTGGTAAGCTAGTATTGCTTGATATCGGGTTTATAAACGAGTTTTTAAAACCCATAAACCTAAAATGATTGCCATAATTATTCCTAGTGCAGTCATCCTGATCCTGCTAGAGTTCGCCACCTATTTCTAATTGCTTACAGCAATTAGGCATTTAACTTTTAGTCCGAACCACTTCTGCAAAATTAGGCCTACTATCTCCCTATTTTGACCTATTTTTATGGGCCTATATTCACAATTAAAATGTATAAAAATTATGTGAATAGTTTGTGATATTGTTATTTATAAAACTTAATTACAGTATTTATACTGTTATGAATATTAACCGAATTTATAGGAAGTAATGCTAACGTAAATTTAAGTTGATTTTATTTAATTTAAATGTAGCGTAATTCATCCCATAATTAAACGAATTTTCGGAGATTTTAATAAAACTTTATTTATTTATTGAATTAATAAAAAAATGATATCAAACTCTGGAACTTATCCCCTTGATGATGTAACGAGTAAAACTCTTTTATTGGATAAAAGTAAATTTCCTAGGTTGGAGGTGGAGTTAAAGAGCGATCGCATTTTAATCCGATAGACAATCCCCCAGACATTTGAAGCAACATTTTGTAACATTGGTTCAGAGCCACCGAAATCAACTGATGATAAATTCATAATTAACTCTAATCAACTTTATGTTGTAATCACGTTAATTTTTCCTTGCCTTCAATTAAATGTTCTCTCCCTTCCAAGTAAATTCCGGACAGTTTTTCAGAAAAACTGTTGCTGCGATATAAGGTCAGTGAAGCTAACATCCTATGGGCTACTTGAGGTGCTACTTGAGGTGCTAAGGGTGTTTTTATCTCGGTTGTAAACACACTTCTTGCTGAAAAAGGCAACAGGCAACAGGCAAAAGGCAAGATGGCAAAGAGATCCGGAGTTTTATTGGACAAGAAAACAAGACCATACAGGTTTACATCTCATTTGGAAATGCTATAACAGCCTTTCGCTTTGAGCTAGTGTTCTGGTAGCTGCAGTCGTAAATAAAAACAGCAACTAGGAGCGCACGGCGTGCGCCCCTATGAGATAAGCGGGTTTGGTGAACAGTTTTGGGTCAGTCTTGACCTCGTGATACTGGAATATAAGGGGAATACCACCGCAATACCATTGAAAGGTCAGAGCATCAATCAGATCGACTCTCTCCAAACCTCTCCAACAGTTCCTGACGAGACAAGTTAAGCAGCACCTGAGTACGGTCTTTTATCGGCAACTGCATCAAAGGCTCAATGGTTCGGGATAATTCGAGATCAACAGTGCCAAACCGCCCTGCCAGTAGATTTTCCACCATCAGGCGCTGTCCCTCTAAATTGCCTT
>NZ_JAAHHU010000724.1:0-2370 GCF_010672095.1 Moorena sp. SIO3I6
AGACGAAAGGAGAAAGGAGCAAGATATGAGGGGTTGAGATATAGAGTTGATGGAGAAGGGACAAAGGCTGCTACAGGTCCTGGCAGAAGATAGCGCTTTCCCCTGACCTCTTTGGTGGACAAGTTCCAGAGATCTTCCAGCTTAGTCAAAGCTAAGTCTAGGTATTCCGGACGATTCCAGCGGCGGTAAGCTAAAATTAATGCCGTTGCTGCATCAATATCGGCATCGCTGGCAAAATTTCTGTCAATCGCACCCCAGTTACCGCTCTGATCACGACCCCACTTCCACACCCACAGTTGATCTTCGAGAGTACCATTGGTTCCTGAGCGTTTGAGATTGTTTTGAGACCATTGTAAGGTTAGGGCAAAGGTGGTGGGGTCATCGGCAATGACCGCTCGCAGCATCCCATAGGCTTGCCCTTCAGAGGTTGAGCGATCGCTAGCTTCGTAGTCGATGACTCGCCCGTCTTTTTGAATAAATTTCTCTTTGTATACACTCCAACTTTCTGCTATAATATTACTTTCGTCTATAGGTAAAGTAGTCTGGGGAGGGTCTGGTTCAGGATACTCACGGTAGACTGAAGGCGTTTTGGTTGGTGATGACTGGGGGGGTGTTGGGGTTGGAGATCGTCTTGACAATTGATGGGGAGCACAACCCAATTGACTCAACATAATGGTGACAGTAACGATAGAAACGCTCTTAGTGCGACCCATAAATAAATGTTGACGGCTGTTGTAGGACATCGTAAATTTGCGGCTCTTACATTTACTCCTCAAACATAGTTGGATACAAGCCTCTAGATTGATCCAACCTGGTCTTTTAAGGCAAGAAGTCTGAACATCAGCCTAGCCCAAAAACATCAGAGTTCAGAATTATTGAATGCTGATATCGGCTTTAAAAGTCTGGATTATTGATTTGTGATTATAAAATAGCCAATTTTTAATTGCCAATTTTTAAGTGTTCATTGCCATTTGGGATTTTCTCTTTTCATACCTTAATCCTTTATACTTCATCCTTAATCCTTAATCCTTCATCCTTGACACTTCATCCTTTATACTTCATCTAGACTTCATCCTTCACACTTGACACTTCATCTAGACTTGATCCTTTATCCTTAATCAAAACGTTCCCAAGGCGGTTGGAAACCCCTGCGGAACAGAAATCCTTCTTGGATTTGCTGTCTCTGACGGGACAGAGTAGCAGTACTAGAGCCTCGACTGAATTCCTCCAGTCTTAGCTGTTCCAACTGTTCTAGGGCTTTGACTTTGAAGTCTTCAGTCTGATTTAGTCCAACTAAGGCACGACGTACCCCAAAATCCAGGGGTTGGATCGCAAGACCCCTATAATAGAGTTGCTTGGCCGAGTCAAAGCGCCGTTGTTGGAAACGAACACCACCTAAAGCAGCAATAATCTCCGTGTTACTTGGTTCTGCGGTCAAAATCACCTGATAGGCGCGCTCTGCTATGTCTAACTCATCAATCGCTTCTGCCAATCGCCCCTGCAACAAGTATGTCTGAACGGAGTAGGGAGCCCGATTGACTAATTCAATCACCTGAGCTCTGGCTAATTCTGGACTACGCTGAGCAATAACCTGAATTAAACGGCGGTTTACTGGTATGTTGTCTGGTTCAGATTGCAGGAGCGAAATGTATAGGGGTTCCCGTGTGGGATTGGCAGGTAGAGCACCAACTAGAGCAAAGAGTTCTTGGGGCGGAAGCACATTAGGTTGTGTCTGCAACCAATAGTATACAAATGCCTCAGCTTGGGATTCTGGAATCAGATTCGCTTGGTAGGCAATTGTAGCTCGTGCTAACTGTAGGTTAACATCACTAGGATTGAGCGCCACTAGTTGGTCATAAAGTGCCACAGCTTCCCCTGGTCTATCTTGTAGCAGAAGTATAGATGACAATCCTTGCAATGCACCATTGAGAATATCTCGTTGTGGGTTGCTGGCAATCAAGGCTTGGTAACGCTGACGGCTAGCAATCCAATTACCTTCACGACGTTCAATATCTGCCGCTAGCAACTGTACTGCCAGATCGTTAGCTCCCTGGGGTGTCGCGGTATAAGTAGCCAAAGCATTTCTAGCTGAGATCAAGTCATTGGCTTCAATATATAGTTGAGCGATCCGAAAGTACAAAAACGGGGCGTTAACCCCAGATGCCAGGATATTTTGGTATATAGATAGAAATTGTGGCCCCGGCGGCTCGATCGGGATCAAGGCGTCTGCCACCGCTTGCAATTCGCTGGGTTCAGTAGGTAGGGGAATCAGTATGGTCGCTAGACGGTTGCTCAATTCCGCTTGAGAAATTAATCCGGTCTGACGTTCTAGACCCACGATCTTAATCATGAGACTACGGTTATCAGGCT
>NZ_JAAHHU010000725.1:0-2370 GCF_010672095.1 Moorena sp. SIO3I6
CTTTTCCACGCTCGAACTTCCCTACGGAAATATATCATCCAACAACAAGGAGACATGCCATGACTCAGTTTCAACCTGATGACGAACAATGGCAAGCATTTCTGCGCCAACATCGACCTACTCCTCCACCAGCAGCATTTGAGTTGGAGGAACGAGTTATCAATGCGATCGCTAAATCCCCACCGCCTAGTCGTAAACCACAGCTTTGGTTAGTTCCATCAGCCATCGCTGTTGGTTTACTGATGGCTTGGAGTGGTTACCGCACTCACAATTTAACCACTCTAGAAGCTTTCTTAGAGAAAAATTGGCATGGAGTTGTGGGAGAGACATCGGTGAGCAATGTCATTCATACTCCACCAGCTGATTGGATGATCTTAGCCAATACTGGACAATAAAAACCCATAGTAGGAACGATCACCTCAGGATCACCTATAGAGGATAAGGTTTGACCTGTTAAAAGGTTGGCTCTAGCCAACGGCTATGGCAAGGTAAAAGTGGGTTGTCAACCTTCAACCTTCAACCTTGGCCTTTCGGCCACGCTACGCGAACAACCTTCAACTTTCAACCTTCAACCTTCAACCTTCAACCTTCAACCTTGGCCTTTCGGCCACGCTACGCGAACAACCTTCAACTTGAATTTTAAACCTTCAATATTTCTTACAAACTTTAAATTAAAGACATTTATAGGTAACTTCCATGCTGTTACGTCCAGGTTATGTTTTGTCAATTCTCTTGGTTACCCTGACTGGCTGCACTGCTGTAGCTAATACCAAGCCTATAACCTCTCAATTGATTCCCAGCCCTGAGGGTCAACAACACCCAAAATCGAGTAAGCATAGGTTAATGAGGCAACTCAAGCTCAACCAGGTGCAAAGGCAGCAGCTAAAAACCATTAAGCTGGAGTATGAAGAATCCATTATAGATCTTCGTCAGGAAGTGAGTCAAGCGAAGCAGACATTAAGTGAGTTGATGGTGGGTACAGCTGACAGAGAAACTATCCGCACTCAATACCAACAGGTTCAACTATTGAACCGGCAGCTAGGAGAGTTACACTTTGAGAGTATGTTGCAGATGCGAGAGGTGATGACTCCTGAACAACGCATCCAGTTTGCTCAATTCATGAGACAGCGCCGCAACCAAAACCCTCTATCGGATTAAGTAGAACCACAAAGGATAAGGATTTTGAGATTTATTTATCTACACGGTTTTGCATCTAGCCCTGAATCAGCCAAGGCGGTGTATTTACAGCAAGCGTTTGCTGGCCTCAATGTCTCTCTAACAATTCCTGACCTTAATCAAGATGACTTTAATCATTTAACAATAAGCCGCCAGATTAGTCAAGTGGGAGCATTACTGCCCTTAGATGGAACACCAGTCACGTTAATCGGCTCTAGTTTAGGTGCTTTTACCGCTGCATGTATAGCACAAAACAATCCACAAATCAAGAGACTGGTTCTACTAGCGCCAGCATTTGGGTTCCTTGGCCATTGGTTGCCCAAATTAGGAGCAGAACAGCTCAATCAGTGGCGCTCCGACGGATATCTAGAGATTTACCATTACCGAGAAACCCGAAAGCTTCCCTTGCACTACCAGTTTCTAGAAGATGCCCGTAATTATGAGGGTTTGGAGCTAGGGCGACAAGTACCTACTCTGATTCTACATGGGTGCTATGATGAGGTGATTCCTATCATCGAGAGTCGTGATTATGCTAGTAAGCGCCCTTGGGTGCAATTGGTTGAATTGGAGAGCGAACACGGTTTGCGGGATGTGATGGCGTTGATTTGGGCAGCAGTTCGGAAATTTTGTGATATTTAGGTCGGTTGAGGGGTCAGTGTTCCATCCGATCCAACAGCAGGTTATTCGGGAAATAATCACAAGAATTATTCCCAAAAATTCCACTATAGGCTAGAATTACTCTGTAAAAAAAAAATGAATCGAGATCGAAACTGAGGTTGACTCTCGAGTTCATATTTACTGTCATTGAGTTGAATAAGTCGATGTTAGATTCAATTAGATTGACAAGCCCTCGCCCTAGCCCACCCCAAAATTTGATTGAGTCTCTCTATCCATTTAAACCAGGAGATCTGATTACTTTTTCTGGACTGAAGATCGATGCTGCTCTGATTCGATACTTCACTGGAAGCGATTACAGTCATACGGCGATTGTCCTGGATTCCGATCTGGAAGCGAACGGGAACGCAAAGGTGGCGATCGCTGAGTCCACAAGTTACACAAGTTTGCCCGATTTTAGAAACCAAAAATGTAAACCAGGAGTACAAATTCACTACCTGGAGAATTGGCTCAATGCTTATCGAAACTACGGACAAGCTTGGTGGGTTCCTTTGGCAAAACCATTAAGTTCGGAAGGGA
>NZ_JAAHHU010000726.1:0-2369 GCF_010672095.1 Moorena sp. SIO3I6
ATGCAGAACATTTGTACGCTTATCTGGGTAATGGGTAATAGGTAATGGGTAATAGGTAATGGGTAATAGGTAATAGGGGGAGCATGTCACTTATGCAGAATATTTGTACATTATCTATAGCCCCCTCATGGGTTTAAGCTTGCTCTCATGGTACATAGTACAAATGTTCGGCAACTTTGACCTGCTCCCTATCGACTTCTCTTCAAGCATGAACAATATTTTAGGCAATCGCGACAACAGTTTTAAACTTAAGATATTAGCAGCGATATCCTAAATTTAGGAACGAATAGGTAAATGTAATAATTCTCATTTTTCTAAAGATAAATAGCGAAAAATTCAACTGCATACACGAAAAGCGACGGAAAAGCCAACTCTTTGAATAGGTTATAAAAATATAACTTTGTTTGTTAAATTATTATAGAATTAGCTCTTTAAATCTCCTTGAGATATAAACTTTTAAAGAGCTTAAAGTTTTCTCGCCCAATAAAATAACTCCAAGGGAGATAAGTAGTCGGACAAAAGTTTTGGTATCTGTGTAATTTTTTGTAAACACACCAGAAACCTAAGCAGCACAGTAATTCTCTCTATTTTTACATTTGTTAACATAGAGCTGTTTATATATCAATACGGTTCAGATAAGCCTAAAACTCCTCAGAGTGATAACGTAAGCATAGGACTTCTATACCTCATAGATACAGTAAAAAATCCTTAACTGAACTGTATTGGTTTATATATGTCCGACTACTTAGGATACATTCAATTCCCTTGCACCTGAATTAGGATTGACCTTTGGTCACGCTACGCGATGAAGCGTTCGCGAAGCGTGGCCAAAGGCCTCAGCTTCCGCTAAGAGCGATCGAAAGCTTTTCTTCCATGAAGCACTCGGAAGTTTTGTATTATCATGCAGTCTCTAGGCTCTAGACGAAAAGAGTATTGATAGGCAGGACTATTTAATAATTTAAAGCAAGCAAAGTAAGCTTCATATTTTTGCTGCTAAATTTCTAGGTTCATGTTTTCTCAATCAAGATTATTCGCTGTAACTCTAGTACAAAAATAAATTATTGTGAGTTAGCTCCAAAGTCAGATGTATACCAATTCCAATCGCCAGTCTGATCCTCAAATCCCGATTTGTAAAGTCCATTCTTAATCGCAGAATCAGGAAGTTTATCTAGAGGGATGTAGGGGTGGGATTTTTGACCTTTTTCCTCAACAGGTTGGTTTGAGACAGCGTTATAGTGGCAATGCATTAGGATACGAGTATCATCTGTGTGATTTCCTTGAGAACCATGTATCGTGTTTGCATGAAAGAATACAGCATCGCCAGGTGCCATTTCGCAATCAACAACTTCTAGCCTTTCTATCACTTTTTCCATACGCTTTGGATCGCAGACATCTCCATTACCTTGCAACACAGGTTTAATCCGACCCATTAAATGGGACTTTTTGATGACTTGCAAGCAACCATGGGCTTTAGTATTTTCAGTGATAGCCACTGTACAAGTTACAATGTTGGGAAAAAGACAGCCGTCACCATACCAATAGGTGTAACCTTGATGCCAATTTATGACAGTATCATCATATGGCAGCTTTTGAAGAATTTTTGAGTGCCAATGATAGCACTCCTCACCTAATATAAGTTCCGCAGTATCGACAATCCGAGTTAATCGAGTCACTACGCTAACCAGACTATCATTTAAACCATTCCAAACAGCAGCATGCCAGGGTTCACCCTTTTGGTTGATGACAGTCCTGAGAGAATTGGCAAAATTGGGATCGTTATCGCAAACTTCCCGGATTAAGCTAACCTCCTCTGAATCAAATAACCCACGGACGATAACATATCCATCTTCGTGATATTGAGTGAGCTGTTCTTGAGTTAAGCGATGAGTTTTCCGTACATCTGTGTCAAATTTCGATGCAATCATTTGAGAGTCCATTGTCTACTGTTATTTTAGAGATTGAGATTTTTGAATCAGATTTCCATCAGTTGTGGTGGAATATGAGGATTGGATTGATATTCGCTATAGCGTTCCTTTATCCTTTCCCCAACAACTTCTGCGAAGACCAATAAATTGTATCTCATTTTCACGACGGTTTTACCACATCCATTGTGGGAGAGACAGTCTTTTTAGATGCTCCCAAACCGCCTAATATATTTCCATCTAGGCTTACAGGAATCATCCTACGGATGTAATCATGAAACTGCTGTTGACCTGCTTCTTTAGTAGGATGATAAGGGCCATAGTGTTGCTGACCTTGTTGGTAAAGTGCTTTCCTTCCCTGATGGATCTTGGTCATCAGATCATGGTCTTCATATTCTATTTCGTACATATACTGGTCAAATGCATTTAGAAAGTCTTGATGTTGAG
>NZ_JAAHHU010000727.1:0-2362 GCF_010672095.1 Moorena sp. SIO3I6
TCATCACTACAGCCGTGGTTATCATGCTCTTCCGATCTATAACAGTCTAATTGCAGTAGATGACACCGCTACCACTCAACCAGATACAGCGGTAAACATTGATGTTTTACAAAATGACACTGATGTTGACGGAAACGGCACTCTGACTATTGTCACTGATGCCAATAATGGTACTGCAGTAGTGGATGACAATGGCACTGCTGGAGACTTAACTGATGATTTTGTGATTTACACTCCTGATGATGGTTTCAGTGGAGCTGATAGTTTTACCTATGAGTTAAGCAATGGTCTGATTACTAAGACCGCTACTGTTGACATTGACGTTGCTGCTGCTGTTGACGAGAACAGTCTGATTGCAGTAGATGACACCGCTACTACTGAAGAAAATGCAGCGGTAACCATTGATGTTTTAGCAAATGACACTGGTATTAACGGAAACAGCACTCTGACCATTGTTAATGGTCCCAGCAATGGTACTGCAGTAGTGGATGACAATGGCACTGCTGGAGACTTCAGTGATGATTCTGTAATTTACACTCCTAACAATGGCTTTAATGGAGCTGACAGTTTGACCTATGAGTTAAATAATGGTCTGACTACTAAGACGGCTACTGTTGACATTAACGTTACTCCTGTTGAGGATGTTGCCTCTTCTGCGGATATTTTTTGGCGTAATTCTCAGATTGGAAGCAATCTTGCCTGGATCATGAATGGCACTGAGTTGGATCAGTCAAATCCAATTCAAGCGGAATCAGCTGATAGTCCCTGGGAGATGCGTGGTGCTGGAGACTTCGACGGCGATGGGCAAAAGGATATTCTCTGGCGTAATACTAATACCGGAGATGTGAGCTTCTGGCTAATGGAAGGCTCTGAGTTCAAAAGCACAGCATCTAGCAGCCAGGTATCAGACCTCAACTGGGAAATTCGTGGCACGGGAGATTTCGACAGTGATGGAGAAGAAGATATTCTCTGGCGTAATACCAATACCGGAGAAAATGGGGTTTGGTTGATGAATGGTACGCAGCTGGATCAGGGAGTTTCCATTACCAGACAGAATAATGGTGAGAATTTGCTGGTAGCAGAAGACGGTCTATGGCAGATGCAAGGTGCTGGAGATTTAGATAACGATGGTGACGCGGATATTCTGTGGCGTAATACTCAAAACCAAGATGTCTACTACTGGCGCATGGAAGGTAGTGAGTACGTAGAGTCAGTGTTGATTGCCTCACTACCAATCAGCGGTGAGTGGGAAATTCGTGGTACTATGGACTTTGACGGTAATGGTTTTGACGATGTCCTGTTGCGTAATGGCACCACTGGACAAAATGAGATCTGGCTGATGAATCAAACGGGGCTGCAGGAGGCAGTAGCCACCCAGTCCTTAACAGGGCAGAGCTGGCAAAGCTATGTCTAATATGCCAATCTGGTTAATTACTCATTAGTCAATAAGTAAGCATTCAGCATTCAGCAGTCAGCTGAATGCTGATGTGATCGAAAGCCTGATAACTAAAGTGATTAACCGAACTTGATTTTAATGCTTTCAACTACTACTTACCAGTGGGAAAAGCACCAGGTCGCACAGTCAATTTGGTATCTCGTTGATTGCGGCGCAACTCTAGGATTAAATCACTACCTACTTTAGTTTTAGCCACAGACTTCTGAACTTCTGTTGCATCTTTGACTGGCTGATCATTGATTTTGCGGATCACATCACCCGCACGCAATCCTGCTTTGGCAGCTGGGGAATTAGGTATTACTTTGGCAATCAATACCCCTTTTTCTTCATCAACCATCAACCCAGCATTGGGATTACTGTTGATCTGTTGTTTAACCTCTGGGGTTAAGGTTACCATCTGGATGCCCAAGTAAGGATGTTCTACTTTACCATCAACAATTAGTTGTTCAGCAATTTCTTCCACCGTATTAATGGGAACGGCAAATCCTAATCCTTGAGCACCCCGAATAATGGCTGTGTTCATGCCAATCACTTCACCGGAGGCATTGAGCAGGGGTCCACCGGAGTTACCAGGGTTAATAGCAGCGTCGGTTTGGATAAATTCCACTCGCTTATCAGGAACACCGACTTGAGAGCTAGAACGACCCGTAGCACTAATGATGCCAGTGGTTACAGTACTATCTAAACCAAGGGGATTACCAATTGCGATCGCCCATTCTCCTGGGGTGAGTTGATCAGAATCACCGAGAGCAACGGTAGGTAAGTTTTCTGCCTCGATCTGGATCACAGCTACATCTGTCAAGGGATCGCTTCCCACTACTGTCCCTTTAAATTGGCGACCATCTTTGAGGATTACATTAACACTATCCGCACTATCGACTACATGGGCATTGGTGAGAATATAAC
>NZ_JAAHHU010000728.1:0-2361 GCF_010672095.1 Moorena sp. SIO3I6
ACCCTTCAATTTGAACTAATTACCACCATTAAGTTTGGCCTGGAAGCCCAATTTAAAGATGACCCCAATGTGTTTATCGCCGGGGATTTGTTGTGGTATCCAGTACAAGGACAACCAAAAATCAACCAAGCCCCCGATGTCATGGTAGTTATCGGTAGACCAAAAGGGCATCGGGTGCATCCCGATTTTGCAGTGAGCATAAATACTCAAGTTCGGTTTTGAGCAATCAGAGCTAAGCTTTGAGAAGTTGACCTATAATCAGGTGAGTTCTGCGAATGGATGCTGACAAACATGCCCAAATCAAAGCCCACGCTCAAGCAATTGCCGCTTTGCTCTATGAAGAAACAGACCCCCAACAGGTTCAAACCCTCGCAGGCATAGAAGAAGCAGTTCGTGATCACATTCTCGAGTATGTCAGCCCAGAAATGGGAAATTTTTTATCCAAACCAGCAGCGGTACCTGCGCTGGACGCAAACGCAGTATCGACAGCATCCTCGGCAGATTGAGTGTCAGTGAGAAACAAGCTCAGAAACTTGATGTCAAACCCTACACAAGATGGAGTCCGTACCTTGAGAAGTGTTGTCTTCTGTTGAGCGCCAACGGGTCTTACGAGCGCGCCGCTTTTGACATCAAGGTGTTGACGGGTATGGCGGTTTCCCACAGCACTCAGCAACGTCTAGTTCATCGTCAAAACTTTGAATTGCCCCAAATAGAGCAACCAGTTGAAGAGCTGAGCGTAGATGGTGGAAAAGTTCGTTTACGCACCCCCAAAGGTGAGCCTTGTGTGTGGCGTGATTACAAAGGTGTGAATCTCCATGAACGTGTTGTGGGTGCTTTCTTTCACGAGAATGAAAGCTTAGTCAATTGGGTTAATCACCAGCCATTGGCAACCCCACTCACTTGTTTGGGGGATGGTCATGATGGCATTTGGAATATTTTTGCCGAGATTGGCAGGGACTCCCAGAGATGTGAGATTCTAGATTGGTATCACCTGATCGAGAACCTGGGTAAGGTCGGTGGCTCCCAACAGCGGCTGGATGCAGTGGAAGCTTGCTTGTGGAAAGGGGATGTCGATGGTGCGATTAAACAGTTCTTTGATTGGCAACACCAGCGGGTCAGCAACTTTATTGACTACCTCAACAAGCATCGGCATCGGATTGTCAACTATGGCTACTATCAAGCCGAGGGCATTTCCATTGGCTCAGGAGCAATCGAATCAACCGTCAAGCAATTGGGTCGGCGTATCAAGATTTCGGGGGCTCAGTGGGATGAGAGTAACGTCCCACAAGTCTTGAAGCATCGGTGTGCCTACCTCAACGGGCAATTTTCAACTTGAGTCTTACAAAACTGAGATGCACTCAAGGGCATCGGCCTTCTTACAAAACCTGGGTTGAAGATAACCTTAATCCCCAGGTGACCTTTGAAATAGCCTCACACACAAACACTATCAAGGAACTAGAAGAGGATAAACTCAAGTTTTACCAGACCCATGGAGTAGAAGAGTACTATCTTTTTGACCCAAATCGGACAAAACTAAAAGGCTGGTTGCGTTCATCAGAAAAGTTAGAACCCATCCCCCAGATGCTTGGTTGGGTTAGTCCCCGTTTAGGAATTACCTTTGACTTAGTAGACTCGGAATTGGTACTGTCTTCTCCTAATGGTGAGCCTTTTGCTACTTATCTGGAAATTGTTGAACAGAGAGATATGGCTCAACAACAAAGAGATATGGCTCAACAACAAAGAGATATCGCTCAACAACAGGTAGAGTTTGAAAGGTTGGAAAAAGCACAAGCCCAGGAAGCTTTAGAGCAACAAAGGCTGGAAAAAGCACAAGCTCAGGAAGCTTTGGAGCTTGAACGAAGTCGTATGAAAGCCTTACTGGAACAATTACAAGCGAAAGGGATAAATCCAGAGGATTTTGAACTATAATCTAAGTTATCAGCTATAAGTAGTCAGCTATCAGCTTAAAGCTGACTACTTATAGCACTCGAACTAAAGGTTAAGACATATTTCTGCTCCCAGATCCGCTGTTCCCTATTCCCTATTCCCTATTCCCTGCTCCCTTTAAACCAAATGTAAACTAACCCCATCTGTCTGAGAATTAAGCAATAACAACTGAGCCGGTAGAGCCTGTTTAGTCTGACTATTCCAGATAGCTAAACGGGCTTCTAAAGATGACTTCAGCTCCTGAGTCGTTCCAGTTAAATATAGCGCCTCTAAATTAACCGCTTCTACGCCATCAACGGCCTGAATTAATGCTGTTACTTCTGCGGCTGTTACCCCTTGACCAAAGGTACGCTGTTCAAAGGCAAAAGCAGACACTAATAGCGTTTTAACTTCAGATAAAACCAGATCGCTGCA
>NZ_JAAHHU010000729.1:0-2361 GCF_010672095.1 Moorena sp. SIO3I6
ATTACGCCGGTAAGCTTCCCATTCGTATTTCCGGGGGCCGGAATCATTTTCCGATAGTTTCTCTTCCACAGACAGTCGTCGGCGACCTGCTGGTATATATTCTGTGGTAAGTAGCTCAAAGAAGTAGGGGTTTTCGGTTTTGATTACCTCTGCTAATTTGAAACCATCAACGACGGTGGAATAGGCTTGTCTGTCGTTATCCGGGTTGTCGTAGAGGGTACATTGCAGAAATTGGATTCCAGTGGGAATATCGTAGGCAGTAACGTCTGTATGATTTCTTAAACGTCCCAATTGATAAGAATGTTGGATAGCCTGAGCAACTGCGTTCTTTCTATCCATAGTAAATACATTGGTGGGATGATAACGTTGTCGTAAAGGCCCCACCCGTTCCACCAATGCCCGAAAGCTTTGTTCGTCATTTGGAGCATTCTCAATTACTGCTACCCCTAGTTCGACGAGCTGATTCAGGTAGGACAATAAAACGTCGTCATCATTCATCACCTCATGATAATCAAAATAAGAGATAGACACTGATGCATCCCAAAGTTGAGGTTTTGATTTTTGTTTAAGGGCTGGGTCATCGTAACAATGAACTCGTAGCCAGGAAGGATCGAATACACTGTGATGCCCTGTTTCTTGACCACCCCAGACAATATCCAAATTGCCTTCAGGATCAATTGTCACCTCTTGAGGAGTTGGGTTTAGGGGCATTTTGAGGAGGTCATGTCCGCTATTGAGGCTTAAGGTATCTCGCTGAAAGCATTTAGGACAGCGACAGCTATCTAGGAGCCAGAGATG
Source organism: Moorena sp. SIO3I6 (assembly GCF_010672095.1). Classification (NCBI taxonomy): domain Bacteria; kingdom Bacillati; phylum Cyanobacteriota; class Cyanophyceae; order Coleofasciculales; family Coleofasciculaceae; genus Moorena; species Moorena sp. SIO3I6. The sequence goes on from NZ_JAAHHU010000729.1 coordinate 799, forward strand.
ATGGTAAAAGCTTTGATGGCCATCTTTCCAAGTGATCTCTACACCATTGTCATGGGTTGCTATGGATTTGATGCAAAAAGCGGGTTTGAGTTGTTGAAGTAGCGTGGTCATTTTAATTTAAAGCTCCTATTTATCAAGCTCCTAATGTATTTGGTTTGTTTAAATTGTGGTGCGGTCTGCCAGAATTTCTAAAGCACGGTCTGAGCATCCCATTAACCAGATATCTGACATACCGCTTTTTTTGCCTAGTAACAGTCGCCGTCTGCTACGGAATGTTTCTGGCTTCATGTAGGCTCCCAGTAAAACTCGTCGCAGCTGAGGATTGTGAATGGCGGTACGCCCGTGGAGTAATCGCCAGTTGTCATTAACTAATACTTGTCCCGGAGCGATCAGAAATTCGGCGTTATATTCAGGAGCTTCAGCTAGTGCCGTAAATGCTTGGTAGGCTGCATATAAGTCTTGAATCTTATCAGGAGAAACCTCTAGTGGCACTCGGTCTTTTTCATGGTGACGAATCTGGTAGACTTCACCTGTTTCATCTAAATTAATTACATGCTGACGATGATAAGTTTCCCATTGGTACTTCTTGGTGCCAATTTCATGCTTAGATACCTTTTCTTCTACACCCAGGCGACGGCGACCTGTTGGCACATACTCTGTGGTCAGCAACTCGAAAAATTTTGGCTGTTGGGTTCTGAGAACTTCGGCAATTTTGAACCCATCCACTAGGGTAGAATATGCCTGTTTGTCATTGTCTGGGTTATCATATTGGATACATCCGAGAAATTGCAGTCTGGGAGGAACGTTGTAAGATACATGGTCTGTGTGATTATCTAAACGTTTCATATACTGATAGGCGTGGTGAATATTTCCTGCCAGTTTGTTTGCTGTATCCAACGTAAAGATATGGGTGGGATGATATCGTTCTTGGATCGGTCCAATCCGCTCTATCAGTGCCTGAAAACTTTCTCGATTCTTGGGGACGTTGTCAATGATGACTACTCCCAATTCCAGCATCTTGTCCAACCACAGCAACAGTGCCCAATCGTCTTTCATCACTTCGTGGTAATCAAAATGAGGGATGGACACTGATGAATCCCACAGTTGGGGTTTTCGTCGCTGTTTGAGGGCGGGGTCTGTTTGACAGTGAACTCGCAGCCAAGATGGATCGAATACACTGTGATGTCCAGGTTCTTGACCGCCCCAGACTATATCCAAATTGCCTTCACGATCGACCTTGACCGCTTCAGTGATGGGATTGAGTGGCATTTTCAGGGGGTCATGTCCTTCCCCTTCTGAGCTGTTAAGGCTCAATGTATCCCGCTGGAAGCATTCGGGACAGTGGCAAGCATCCCGCAGCCAGAGATTATGGTAAAAGCTGTGATGACCATCTTTCCAAGTGACTTGTACACCGTTGTTGGTCACTGCAACTGATTCGATCCGAAAAGCGGCTTTGAGTTGCCGAAGTAGGGTTGTCATCTTTCACCTTTATCCTTTGTCTTACTTGGTTTCCATTTATTTGAGAACTAGGCTTCAGCCCCCACCATTACCTTTGAGTGAGAG
>NZ_JAAHHU010000073.1:0-32594 GCF_010672095.1 Moorena sp. SIO3I6
GACCACATGATCTTATAAAATATTTTGAGGAAAAGGCAAAAAGCAAAAGGCAACAAGCAACAGATAAAAAATACAAGTCTCAAACATAAAAAAAAGCCGTAGACATAATGTCCACGGCTTTTTCAATGCCACAGTAAGTGGATTTAAATTTTGATGTCAGTCAGATCCCAAACCTAACCTGATGTGATGTTATTTGATTGGCCAAAGGTCACGCTATCCGACCAGACCGGAGCCTTTATCCTGGGGGAAAACCCCCCAGAAATTTAAGCTGTTATGGCAACAGCCAATACTTCATCATTGTAGTAATCACTTCGTCTGGAACATCAGTCGGCTCCAGAGGGCTCCACTCGCAAATCTCGGCATAGCCAAAGACATAAAGCATGTGCATACTATGCATTACTGCTTGACGAGAGCCTTTCATAGTGTGCTCAACAGGTTGTTTTTTTAGGTTTGGGTTTTTTGACATGAATCAAAGATTGAATTCGTCGTTATATTTATAATAATAATGATTATTAATAGGTTTGTCAAGGGTTTAAAAAAATTTTTTTTTGGAAGTTTTAGGGGGAATAAAAAAAAGCGAACGCTTTTTTTGTTGATATATTTTTACTTATCTAGCCTTTATAATGCCGATGAGATACACAAATTTTTTCCCTACTCCCTACTCCCTACTCCCTACTCCCTACTCCCTACTCCCTACTCCCTACTCCCTACTCCCTACTCCCTACTCCCTACTCCCTATTCCCTATTCCCTATTCCCTATTCCCTATTTTTAAATAGAATCCCCTCCTGCCTTTTTTGCCTCTTCTACCCACTTATCAAACAACTCTTGATTATTCTCAACCCATTCTTTAGCATGGCGGCGTATATCTTCTGGAGTGTTCTCACCCTCTTTGATCTTTAGGCTTTCAACGTTAATGTCCTCAGCCGGAATTTGAACTAGTTCAAACCAACGCTTGGCAACTGGGTTAGCTGCCAAAAATTTCTTGTTAGCAAAAATGCGCTGACGATCCACAGCAAATCCGAGATTTTTTCCGTCTACTGAGGTTTCTTTTTCGGTTATATTTTTTTGCAATTCAGGAAGAGATGTAAAGGGAACTTCTAACCAAACTACATCTTGCGTCGGTTTTAATACGGTAGATATCCAGTGAGGATTATAAGCATAATATAAAACACTTTCCCCTTGCTTGTAGCGAGTCATAACATCTGCAAGTAGCACAATGTATTGTCCTCTAGTGTGTTCAACCGTATCTTCTAATCCGTAAGCTTTAAGGTGATGATCGATTACTATTTCGCAAAACCAACCAGGATCACAACCGATTAAATTGGCTTTACCATTGCCATCTGTATCAAATAGTTTCGCAATTTTTGGGTCTTTAAATTGTTCCAGGTTATTAATATTATATTTATCAGCAGTTTTTTTATCGATCTGATAGCCTTGTATCCCATCAGGAGTAAGAACTCCAACTCGCTCTAACTTTTTGGTACCCCCAGCATTTTCAAAGAATTCTTGGTGTCCTCTTTCATAGTTAATAGTACTATAATCTAGGTCGCCATTAGCCACAGACACATAAATAACCGGATAGCTAATTTCTTTCGGTTTTTCTATTTCATAACCAAGTTTTTCCAGACCAATATTGACTATCTCGGTTTGAAACTGTTCCTCGATCCAGTTACTATGGGCAGAACGAACTTTAGTTTTTTTAACAGAGGACGTTGACTCACAGGCAATTGAACCCATTAAGCAAGCGATCAGAGTCATTCCTAACGTAATTTGTCTTACTTGTCGTTTCATGAAATCCTCTCCCAGGGTTTTTATCATGAAGTCTTACCTTCAGTCATAACTATAGCAGTTTTCAATGGGGTGAGGTACCTTCGTCTTGGGTTTTAGGGAGGAGGGAGTAGGGAGTAGGGAGTGTGGGGAGGGTTGGAAGTGTGGGAAGTGTGGGGAGGGGGCGCGGGGAGATGGGGGAGATTTGGATTAAGGGTAATTATCCTGACATCATATAAACCCAAATAATATATCCTAAACTATACTTATATTGCTATAATTTTAAAGTTAATAAAAAAAAACGATGCATCGCTAAAGTTATGCTTACGCTTTTTTTAGGTGTAATTTTTATGATAGCGTTTATCATACCTATGAGGCATACAAAATTTTTGCCCACTTTCCTGTTCCCTGTTCCCTGTTCCCTACTCTCTGCTCCCTGCTCCCTGCTCCCTGCTCCCTGCTCCCTGCTCCCTGCTCCCTGCTACCTAATAAATTAGCCTTCACCAACATCAAACTGGAGATGAAACTCCACTGACTGAATTAGATTTGTAAAAACATGATATCCTATAGGAAAGGTCAGAAAAACACTTATATCACACCCATTATATCTTCTGGCACTGCACCTCAAACAACAAGCAATTCTAATCCCTCATTTCATGGTTGACCAACAAAGAGGAGAGCTAATGAAAGGTACAGTTATCAAAAATCTCAAACTGATCAAAGTTGTTGACGGTGACACCATCAAGATACTCTTGGATAATGAGCAAGAATCAATTCGGTTTGTTTGTCTTGACACAGAGGAAAGTCAGCGCGCTGGCAGTAAACCTATAACCAACGCTGGCATCCTGGCCTCACAATGGGCGAAGGAGTATTTCGGGGCAAACGAGCAAGGGATACCCAATCAGGATGTATGGGTGGATCTTGAATTCGACACCAACGATCCGGTGGAGGTTTGCCTGGATAAACATCGGGGCAATTATGGGCGATTGCTCTGCTATATCTACAAAGCCGGAGAGCAGGATAATTTTAGGCGTTGCTTAATAATAGAATGATTTTAAGAGTTTTGTGGAATGGGCATCTTGCGTGGAACTGGCATCTTGCCAGTTTCAATATATTTTCGGGCGGGCAGGATGCCCACTCTACTTCTATTCAGCGCGAAGATTCAGCAACGCCTACAAATCGGTATTGTGCCGTTAACTATACCGATAGAATAATTAAAATTTTTCTATGGTTGCTTTAATAACAAAAACCTGTTATGATTGATATCATTGCCGATTATTAGCATTACACTAAATTATAGTATATCCGTCGATAATATCTCCAATTATAGCGTTTTTACTAGTAATAATATAGAGTAAATTTTCCCTACTCCCTACTCCCTAATCCCTACTCCCTACTCCCCACTCCCTATGAAAGATACAGAAACAACCCTGACTAAAGCCTTTACCATAATTCTCAACTATTTAGACGCTAATTTGGAACCCGATCCCAAAGTTGTTAATTATCAAACCGCTAATGATCTTAAGGAAAAACTCGATTTAACCTTACCCGATGAGGGAGTAGCGTTAGAAGCCTTAATTCCTATAGTAGAATCTTACCTGAACTATAGCGTTAGAACCGGTAGCACTCAATTTTTTAATCTACTTTTTAGTGGGTCTAGTATTCCGGGAATAATAGCCGACATGGTGACCAGTGCCACCAATACTACCATGCACACCTATGATGTCGCCCCAGTAGCCACCCTGATGGAAATAGAATTGATTAAACAATTGAACAGTTTAGTGGGGTTTAATCCAGGTGAAGGGTTGATGGTAACTGGAGGAAGTAATGCTAATCTGATCGGAATGCTTTGTGGACGACATCAAGTTTTACCGGAAGCTAAATTGCAGGGATTGGGTAATCATCAGTTAGTCGCCTTTGTTTCCGATCAAGCTCATTATTCCTATTTAAAAGCTGCCAATTTGTTAGGGATTGGTATCAAAAATTTAGTCAAGGTTAAGTCTGATGTTGATGGCAAAATGATTCCCGAAGCACTAGAAGCTGCGATTCAACAGAGCTTATCAGAAGAAAAAACACCGTTCTTTGTGGGTGCAACTGCCGGTACAACTGTTTTAGGAGCCTTCGATCCGTTACCAACCCTTGCCGAAATTACTAGGAAATATGGCTTGTGGCTGCATGTGGATGCGGCTTGGGGTGGGCCGGTTTTATTTAGTGAAAAACACCAGCATTTGTTAGCAGGAAGTGAGTTATTTGATTCCTTTACTTGGGATGCTCATAAGTTAATGGGAGTTCCTTTAATTTGTTCGGCTATTTTAGTCAAAGAAAAAGGAATATTGTCAGAGGCTTGTTCTGGGGGAGGTACCGATTATCTATTCCATGATGATGAAAATAATTTCTATAATTTAGGGACTAAGTCGTTACAATGTGGTCGGAGAGTAGATGCCCTAAAATTATGGCTGTGTTGGAAATACTATGGTAAAAAAGGTTATGAGCAGCTGGTCAATCATTTATTTGACCTAGCTAATTACGCCACCGAGTATATCCGCCGTTGCGATAATTTAGAATTAATCGCTGAACCACAATTTTTGAATATTTGTTTCCGTTATATCCCCAAAGATGAACCGCTTGACGCTACTGGGTTAGACCAGCTGAATCTAGACATACGCAACCAATTATTTCATACTGGAACAGCTTTTGTCAACTATGCTCATTATCAAGGTCTGGTTATGATTCGGTTAATCCTGGCTAACCCTGAATTGCAAAAAGCCGATCTAGAAACGTTTTTCCATAATTTACTTGATTATGGTAAACTATGTGAAGCTGTTAAAGGATAGAAGAAATAATGAAAGATAGCAAAGACTTTTACGAAGGGATCGGATTGACTTTGCTCGATCCTCAAAATGAGACGGAAGGAGTCAGGGAGTATCAGAAGTTAGAAGAAGAATTTATCAAGAGAACCTTTGAAGGGGTGGATAGTGTTCTGGAGGTAGGATGTGGTGAGGGACGTTATCTTCGTCATCTTGCTCCCCTTGTCGGTAAGATCACAGGAATTGATTTTGCTGAACAATTGGTAAACCTAGCTAAAGAATCAACTGCCACTTTTGATAATGTAAACGTCATTCTCGGAAGAGCAGAACATTTACCCACTCTGGTTCAAGAAACTTTTACTTATGCTTTATTGGGATGGAATACGATTGGCAATATTCCTCAAGAAGTTCATGAAATTATTTTCGATAATCTCGAAAAACTAGTAGAGGAAAAGATATTTATTTCGACTTTCAAATGTGGTCCATAAGTCATGGATGAGCGCTTACGCTTTTATGCTAAAACGGGTTTAAAAGTAGAAAGTATCAATGGCAATCAAGTGATTTTAGAAGGGGGTTCCCATTGTCCTAATGCTTATCCTTTCAGCTATTTCCAGGAGTTGCTTGAATCTATAGGATTTTCTATGGAAACTCATGATTTGGGCTGGGTTGGTGTGATGATCGAAGGAAGTAAAAAATAACTTGACTGAATGAGATTTTACCGGGAGCATGTCAGTTTTGTTAATTCCTGATTCAGATCCCCCTAAATCCCCCTTAATAAGGGGGACTTTTCAATCTAATTCCTGAATCTAATTCCCCCCTTCGTTAAGGGGGGTTAGGGGGGATATATGTACATAATTACAAAGGTGACATACTCCCGATTTTCTCCACCTTGAGGAAAATATCAACAATCACAACAGGGCTTTAAAGGTCAGATTTAAGATCATAGACATATACCGTAGCCTCCCCATGGGAAGCACGCCCTGCAAGCGCCCCATTGATTAGCTCCTTTGCAGAGCCATCCCCTAGCACCCCCTCGACCTTAGCCACAAACTGACTCATTTCATCAGGTGTCAGCAATGCAAATGCCACATCTGTTGACCGCCAACCAGGGTCAAGGCTTAGCCTCACCATCTTTTCATCCTGGGCTTCAATCCAGTGGGATTCCGCTGGGCTTACATTACCAGTCATGGTGAACCCCATTTTTTCCATCAGCGATGTGAACCAAACACCCTCGGTCAGGGACCAGACCGAATCCAGACGCTCCCAGGCTGATTCTGGAAATAGGTTAAAATGCCAGTAAGCTTTACGACGCTGCTCTCGGCTAGTAGTCACAAGTACAAGTCGTCCACCAGCTTTCAGCACTCGTTTTGCTTCCGCGATCGCCCGCTCACATTGCTCCCTTAAAGACGTTGAAGTTTCGCCTGAATGCACATCTTCCCCTCCAAGGTGGTGTAGCACTTGGGCCAACAGCACTAGGTCAAAGCAACCGTCCTCAAAAGGAAGCTTGGTGACAGAACCCACTTCAAAGCTGGCATTGTCCAAGTCTTGACAATTTTCTTGGGCGATCGCAATCCTCGCGGAATCTGTGTCAATTCCCACAACTTTACTGGCCACCTCAGCAAGGTATCGTGCGTGCTGCCCTGTGCCGCAGCCAGCGTCTAACACCACATCTCCTGGGCGGACAAATCCCAAGATCTCTTTTACCCCAAAGGGGCTGCGTGCTTGGTTGTATTGGGCCGCTGACTAGTCGGAATTATCATCGCTAAGTGCTCCCAGGACAAAGATCTGGTGCTGTACTTCCTGGTTGCTTTCAATCCCCACAAATGAGTGCTTATGTACCACCTCAGCCACCCCTGTGGTCACTAGTCGGCTAACCTCGGCAGTGTATTCACTCTCGGCTTCCCGCATTGACAAGACTACGAGTCCGCCATCCTTTGTGACCCGGATGAACTCTTCCAAGGCTGGTTGTGCTCGAATCTGGCTTCCTGAAAGCCCTCCCACACACAGCACAGCATCGTACTGACGGTCGGGTATGGGCAAGGGTTGATTAGCATCTTCTACATGATACTTATGGTAGAGTTCCCGGCGACGCGCCTCGAACAACATCTCGGTGGAAACGTCCATTGCCTCTAGGTTGGTGAGGCCATGATTACGCATCAACAGCAAGGCATTCTTCCCTGTACCAGCCGCCACATCCAAGATTAGTGGTTTATCGGTTTGCACCAGTTGACCGAGATATTGCGCCAAAATATCCGTGGCAATGGCTGGGATTTTGTAGCCAGCTCGATTTACATCCTGTTCATAGCGGAATGCCCATTCCTGATAACCAGCCTGATTGTCATCTTGCTTGAGGTAGTGCTCGATATTACTGATGGCTTCTTTGACATCCCCTGTTTCCCCTACATAACGCTCTGTCCGCAGATAAGGGTCGTGAGCCACCACCCGATGCATTCGGTGTAGCCCTTGGTTGTCTGCCCTAGCCAGGTGCTGCACTCCCAAGTTGTCCGAGATCACCACATCCCCCTTAGTCCAGGAATGGCAAAGAACCTGGTCTGGACGGTTGGCTTCGTCAAAGACGCGGTTCAAAAGTTCCGTACTCTCCTCTTCCGACATTCCTAGCAAGGACACGGTGAAATTTGGGTTTAGATAGAGCAGTGGAACACCTGTGTCGGGATGCTTAATCACTGCCGGATGAATAGCCTGCACGTCATTAGTCACATCATCCGGTGGGTTGACCCGGGCATAACCCTTCTGGAGAGAGTGGAGAGCGCTGATACCATGCAACTGCTCCCTTAGTTCTGGTGACAGATTGCGGTACATTTGGTTAGCACTTTGGAAGCAGGTATTACCACCGCTAGGAGCCAGGATTTCCCCACAGAGTACGCTCGCCCGGGATGGGTTAACTCGCCAGCTCATATTTGAGTCGAACAAGAATGAATCCGCTGGAGTCCCCGTGTCACCGATGGTTTCGAGAATTTGCACCTTGCCAGCGGTGTCTTTGGGTGCGTTTACTGGGTGGTAGTTTTCAACTTGGCCAAAAAGTCCCGCTAACTTTAACAGGCTGGCGTCAGCTTGGATTGGTTGAGGGCCGACACTGCCTCCGTCAGCAGGAATAATCACTACCCCATTTTCGTAGAGCAGCTCTCGAATGCGATCGCATTGTTCTGGGGAATTAAGATCAACGTTCGTCAGCTTCACCCCAAACGGTTTGAGTTGATGGACTGCAAGAGTGGATAGGGTTTTCATGGATATTAAACTGTTTAACTGGTAAACCGTTATGATACAGTCGTAATGGTCTGTTCCAGAAAATCAGGCTCGATCTCTTCAGGTTTAAAAACTAAATCAGGTTTGAGGTAGTGTAACGGATAATCTTGGCGCATCCGTTTATACCCTCCACTAGTAATGTTGAGCACAATGGTGTCCTTTTTACCTATTTTACCCGCTTCAACTGCTTGAATTAAAGCACCAGTTGCCACACCGGCAGCAGGACTAACATCTATTCCTTCCAATTCCTCAAATAAAGCCCTTGCTTTTTCTGATTCGTCATTAGTCACACCATACATTTCTCCATCAGTATCAGCCAATGCTTCATAAACCCCTCCCGCAAGAGAGTAAGCTGGGTTGCGGTTAGTAAGTACCTTTGCCGAAACCTGACTAATGGATTTTTTTGCTTCTATTTCGCTCAAAGCAGTAATTTCTCGCTTACCCGCTTTCCAAGCATCGGTCATGGGTGTAAAAGGAATGTTTTGACAGAGGTGAAGCTTCATTTTTTTGTTGCCAAATCTCCCATCTGCTAAAAATCTGAGATTGGCTTCGTAAGCTGAAATCCCACCAGTACCGGAACCGACGGCTTGGAAATAGTGATCAGGAATTTCTCCAATGGTGACTGTAGCATCCACAACGGTTAGCCCCATGCCATCCCGTCTGGCTACATTTTTAGCTCCTCCTTCCGGAAAGAAGCCCTCTAATTGACTGATGATTTGTCCGATACGAATGGCATCGGAGTAGTCACCATTCCCACCAACAGCGATTAGACGAACACAAGAAGAATCAAACGGCTCCTTTGACCAGATGGCGGATAAATTTTGCTCTGGAATAACCAAGCAGAAGGGGATTTTCAGCTTAGAGCAAACTGTAGCAAACGCTCGGCCCGTATTTCCAGCTGAAGCAACGACTAGGGTTTTGGGGTTATCCTCTGGTATTCTCGCTAAGATCGGGAAAGCTTCTAATTCTTTAAACGAACAAGTCGAAAGATGAGCATCTCGCTCTGGCCAGTAGCCATTGAAACAAATGAAAAGATTATCTAATCCGAGATGGTGAGCCAGATTTTTACTTTGATAAGTAATCGGTTTACCATCTGCCTCTAAGTATCGATCAACCGGTAGCCAATCGATATATCGAAATAAACCTGGGAGATTCTCTTTGACTTCTAGCTTTTCGTTAGCATAGACAGCACGCAGAAGGGATGGCTCATGTTTCTCGTCACAGCAAAGGCGGAAAGGGTCTGGTTCATACTCTTTTCCACACAAAGTGCAACGTAGGATATATTTGAGTTTAGACTTCATTGTGATTAGTCCTTGGCTACCGGAATATTCTAACAGCTAGTGGAAAATAGTCCCATTTGGAAGTAGGGAATAGGGAGTAGGGAGTAGGGAGTAGGGAGGGTGGAGAGATGGGGAGATGGGGAGATGGGGAGATGGGGAGATGGGGAGATTTTTATGAAGTATAATAATCGTGGCTATAGTTTTAGGGTTTAAAAAAAAAGCGACACTCTTTCCTGAGCATCACTTTTTTTAGGTCTATAGCAGTCGAATTCAAAGTTAAGACATAGTTCTATTCGGGAGCATGTCAGATCCCCCTAAATCCCCCTTAATAAGGGGGACTTTTGAATATAATTCCCCCCTTTTTTAAGGGGGGTTTTAATATAATTCCCCCCTTTTTTAAGGGGGGTTAGGGGGGATCTATATACTTATTAACAAAGGTGACATGCTTCCTTCTATTCCCTATTCCCTGTTCCCTTTATAAAAAATATTAATAATAGGTTCCCGACTTACGATGATGCAGGGCAGTTACTCCATCAGATAGCACCTTCCCATTTTTAACTACCCCATAAACTAGCCAGTGGTCACCACATTCCATCCGATTTTCTACAGTACATTCCAAATAAGCTAGGGCATCACTTAGTATTGGACAACCATTTTCTGCTTCTTCGATCTTTATGCCACCAAATCGGTCTTCACCAGGGCCAAAGGGTTTAAGAAACTGTTTCATCAAGGGTAAATGTTTACCATCTTCTAACACATTCAAGACAAAGTTATCTCCAGTGTGCATCAAAGACTCAACTGCTCGTTCTTTAGCTACCGCTACGGTTAACCCTGGAGGAGTAAAGGTAGCTTGAGATACCCAGGAAGCTAGCATCGCTCCGGTCAGGTCTTGTTGTTTAGTAGTCACAACACACAGTGAACCAATCAACCGTCCCACCGCTTGCTCCGTGCGGGCAGCGGAAGACTCACCAGCAGGTTGCTTGGGTTTCCGGGCTTTTTTGGCTTTTTTCAGGGCTTGAGCAAAATCTGTACCGGCTTCTTCACAGTATTTGAGGTCTTTGTCCGTAGGCTTAAATTTGACCCGAATCGTGTCAAAGCCAAACTGGTAACCCGCATCCCGGAACTTACTTTCTAATAGGTCAATGGCTTCCCCACTCCAGCCATAGGAACCAAAAACACCCGCTAGCTTAGTTTTCGTAGCGCTAGATAAAACCATACCCAAAGCGGTTTGAACCTGGGTTGGTGCATGACCTCCTAGGGTAGGAGAACCCATGATAAATCCGTCTGCTTTCTCCACAGCATCGCCAATCTCTTCCGGCTCAGCTGCCTCACAGTTAAGGGATTCTACCGATACACCAGCTTTAGTGATACCTCGTGCGATCGCTTGGGCAATAGCTCCAGTATTGCCGTAAGCTGAGGCATAAATTAGGGCAACATTGGCCTCTTGAGCTTGTTGTTGCTTACTCCATTTCCCATAGGACTCAGTCAGTTCTTGAAAGCCATAGCGCACCAAGGGGCCGTGACCGGTAGCATAAAGCTTAGCATCAAAGTCTGCTAATTTAGCTAAAGCTGTTTCCACCTGTCGGGCGTGGGGTGCCATCAGGCAATCAAAATAATAGCGTCGGTCTTCGTTATAAACCCTCCAACCTTCATCCATTACCTGGTCGCCACAGACATGAGCACCAAATAATTTATCTGTAAATAGGATTTTAGTTTTAGGATCGTAGGTACAAAGCTGATCAGGGAAACGGGGATTAGGGGTAGGGATAAAGTCTAGGATGTGACCTTGACCTAAATCGAGAGTGTCATCCCCTTTCATCACCAGGATTTTGAGCTCCTGTTCTGGAATAGCTTTATCCTCTAGTTTCTCAAACAAAGTACGCAAGGATTTAGCACCAGGATTGGAACAAACAAAGGTAATCTCAGGAGCAAGCTTGAGCAGAGCATTCAGAGTAACCAGGCGATTGGGATTAATGTGACCAAGGATGACATAATCGATCAGCTTTGGGTCAAGGCGTTCTTGTAATGCTTTGAGAAACACCTCTGTAAAGGATTCTCCTGGTGGATCGAATAAGGCGATTTGATCAGCTCTAATTAGAAAAGAATTAGCAGTCGTGCCTCGTTGCAATGCATATTCGATTTCAAATTTGAGCCGGTCCCAAGTACGCGATCGCAATATGAGGGTATCGGTAGCAATATAGAGAGGTTGGACGTCACGGGGTTTTGTAGTGCTCATGCTTCAGGTTATCAGGTTGAAGGTTATCAGGTTGAAGGTTATCAGGTTGAAAGTTATCAGGTTGAAGGTTATCAGGTTGAAGGTTATCAGGTTGAAGGTTATCAGGTTGAAGGTTGAAGGTTATTTAGTTTAAGGTTATTTGGTTGAAGGTTGAAGGTTATTTAGTTTAAGGTTATTTGTTTGGTTTAAGCTTATTTGGTTAATCGGTTATTTGTTTGGTTTAAGGTTTAAGGTTATTTGTTTGGTTTAAGGTTATTTGGTTAATCGGTTATCAGCCGCTATCAGCTTAAAGGTTATCTTCTGATCCAACTAAACTTAAACCTTCAACAATCCCACCTTGGCCAAAAGGCCACGCAATCGCGTTCAACCTTCAACAATTAAACCTTCAACCTTCAACAATTAAACCTTCAACCTTCAACAATTAAACCTTCAACCAATCAACTTTCAACCTTCAACCTTCAACAATTCAACAATCCAACCTTCAACCTTCAACCTTCAACCTTCAACAATTCAACCAATTAACCTAATGTTTAGTAATGATTTCCCACTTTCCGATGGTGGATAGCAGTCAGAGACTCTGGCTTAGAAACCCTTCCGGTCTCAACGGTAGAGTAAACAATCCAATGATCACTACACTCCATACGGGTGGTAACTTTACACTCTAGATAGGCTAGGGCATCGCTCAGAATCGGGGAACCGTTTTCTGCGGTTTGTGTATTCACCCCTGCAAAGCGGTCAGCACCAGGTTTGAAGCGCTTGAGGAAGTGTTTCATTAAGTCTTGGTAGTTGCCTTCTTCGAGTACATTGAGTACAAAGCGGTCTCCCACTTGCATCAAGGATTCAATCGCCCGGTCTTTGGCTACAGCAATGGTGAAACCCAAAGGCTCGAAGCTAGCTTGGCTCACCCAAGAGGCTAACATGGCACTCTTGATATCCCCTTTCTTGGCCGTGATGATATATAATCCACCACTCAGGCGACCTAGGGCTTTGTCTAGGTCTGTATCTAGGGATTTCATGTTCTTGATCAAGCGATCGCGACTCAGCCATTGCCCCATGTCAGTACCAGCTTCTTCACAAAGCTTGTAAATGGTTTCACTAGGAGTGTCTTTGATCCGAATCGCAGGAAAGGCTTCTTTGAGTCCTAGGCTTCTAAATTGACTGCGTAGGGGGTCAATCGGTTCGTCATCTTCGCCATAGGATTCAAACAGACCAACGGATTGCTTGGATTTGACCGCAGCAAGTACCGTGCTAACTGCTGCTGTAGTGGTGCTGTTTGTGGTTGGAGGCATGCCAATCACTATGCCAGCAGCACGGTTAACTGCTTCCTGAACCTCTTGGGGGTCAGCGGATTTGAGGTCCATCATCTCCACAGCAATCTCAGTTTTGGTAATGCCTAGGGCTATGGCTTGAGAAATGCGATCGCTATAGCCATAATCTGAGACATAAAACACAACAACCGATTTTTCTGCCTTGGCCTTAGCTTGACTCCAGTCGCGGTAATTTCCTACCAGTTGTTCTACATTGTGGCGCAGTAGAGGACCATGACCATTAGCAACAGTAGTCACCTCTCCCAACTTGTCCATCCGCTTGAGAGCAGATAGCACTGAACGGGCGTTGGGAGCCATCAGGCATTCGTAGTAAAATCGATAATCTGCTTCGATAGCGCTGAGGTTGTCATCATAGGTGCTAGCAGAGCAATAGTGCATGCCAAATACATCACAAGTATACAGCACCTTAGTCCCGGCATCGTAAGTGAGCATGGTGTCGGGCCAATGGAGATTAGGGGCATTAACAAAATCCAGGATATGCCCATTGCCCAAATCTAGCTGATTACCACTTTTGACAATTTGCCGCTGAAACGGTTGGTGTACAAAGTCTTCCAGAAACTGAATCGCCACTTTTGAACCAACCACAGTAATATCTGGAGCCAGTGCAAGGATATCTTTAACTAACCCACTGTGGTCTGGTTCGGTATGGCTGATAATTAGGTAATCAATATCGGTAGGGTTAATTAGTCCGGTTAGAGTATCTAAATATAGCTGGCGGAATTTTTCATGGGACGTATCGACCAAGGCAATTTTCTCGCCCCGAATCAGATACGAGTTGTACGTGGTGCCGTTTTGTAGTCCAAATTCGATGTCGAAGCGATCGCGATCCCAATCCAAAGAACGAATAGTTGTGGTATCTGGAGCAATCTCGCTAGTCTCTATGGTTAGCCGCTTTTGAACCCGGTCAGTGAGTACTACCATCCCTTTACTCCTTTATCCGCTATTTTTAAGTTATGTAACTTTTCTTTATTTTTACACAAATATTTGCGAAAGCTGGATTAGGATATGCTATGGCTCTGATTTAGGATTTATTATGGTTCAGTCACCACCAATAGCTGATAGCTAACGCCCTAGGCTCATGCTACCCTTGCCAGCTATCAGCTATTCATGGTCAATGCTTTAGGGATGCTCAGCAGTAGTGAAGACTTGGATGAATTTCTGGAACAGTCGATTAAAACGATTTTGTGCTGCACCAGCTGATAGTTCTGGCACAGGAGACTGTTTGCCAATGATTCGTTCTAGTTCAGGGATAACGTCAATGATGACTTGACCGTTTTCTGCATCATGAATCTTACACAAACCTAGACATTCGGTCTGAAGTTCAATTCCTGCTTCGTTTTCTTGTACGTGGGAAGTCGGCTTCTTCCACTCCACAGGCGTTTGATCGATTGCCATCGACAGTGAGAGCCCCTACCGAGCTTCCCAACCCTCTATGTTGATTGCCGCGTTGAGATCCCGGTCTTCAACATTTCCACAGCCTCCACAAATATACACCCTTTCCTTCAACGGCATATTCTGTTTATGTCCGCATTTGTGGCAAGTCTTTGATGATGGAAACCACCTATCTACTAGGGTCAGCTTGAATCCATGAAATTTTTGCTTGTACGTCAGCAACTCTCTGAATCGGTATAATCCCAACAAGGAGATAGCCTCCGCTAGTTTATGATTAGCCAACATTCCCAATACGTTCAAGTCTTCAATTTTTATTTCTTGATAAGTCTGAGCTAATCGAGTGGTTTCCTTTTGCAAAAAATCCTCTCTAATGTTGGCAAGGTGCTTGTGTTGCTTTCTCAGTCTTTCATAGTAAGCCAGTGCGTTCTGACTGGGTTTTGTCAAAGTCTGACCGTTGCCTAACACCTTTTTGCGATTGCGCCACTGTAGCTTCGATAGCTTGGTTTTCGCTTTCTTTATCGAAGAGGGCGTTTCAATCTGGGTGCGGTCAGACAATGTGGCAAAGCACTTGACTCCGAGGTCTATTCCGACTTTCTGCTGGGTGTGTTTGATCCCAGGAACGGGACAAGCATCGATTTTGAAGGATACAAACCACTTCCCGGCAACTCTTGCAATTGTGTTCGCGTAGCGTGGCCATAGGCCAATGTTTGGGAAATACAGTTGTAAGGGATCGCCTCCAATAATGCTGAACCATCCCAAGGTAGGGATATTGATTTTTTTCCCGGCAAACAACAGTCGCTTACCGTTGCAGTCATCAACTGTGAAACTGCATTGATGACGCTTTTTATGAAATTTTGGCATCTTTGCTTTAAGCAATGGATCGCGCCAACGACTCAAAGCTTTAGCTAAGTTCCGGAATGCATTTTGGTAAATACGACTTGGATACTTGTTACACCAAGCGAACTCAGTACTTTTCTTAGTGACATTAGTGAACACCTTTTTAATAGCATTCAACCGTTTAGAATCGTTTGCTTTGAGATGATCCTCCTCCCATGATGCTTTCATCATCCCCAGTCCGTAATTGTAGACGAATCGGGATAATCCTGCGCACTGAGCTAGCCAATTGGCTTCGGTGTTATTAACTTTGAGTTCTCGTTTGATGGCATACATGAGACTACACCTTAGAATAAAGGAGCCTTAATTAATAAGTTTTAACCCTTTTACCCATGACCGACCAACTAGAAAGGCTCCTTTATTCTTACGGTAACTTCAAGGGAATTTCGACCATTATTTGGACTTCCCCTTCTACTTTAGCGCAATTATCCGGATTGTCGATGTTTTTGTCAATATTTTCTTGAATTGGTTGAAGATAACGCCTCAAACCATAGAGCCGACAAGAGAAACAGTGAATAATCGCCATCAGATCTTCAACCATCTCCTGTTGAGGGCGATGAGATTCATTATTGGTGACTATGATCTCACAGTTGGAGTACTCAGCTAATTGCAGGATTAAGTCTCAGGCAAATCTACATAATCTGTCCTTGTGAGCAACGATGATCATCGAGACTTGTCCGGAAAGCATCCGAAATAATAGATTTAGGAATTTTTTTCGTTTGAAGTTCATCCCTCCCCCCACCTCTTTGATTACCTGATCAATTTTGAGACCGGATGCATTACAAAAAGTATCCATAGCTTTGACTTGGTTTTCCAGGTCGGGTCTTTGAGCCTCTGATGAAACCCGACAATACACAACCACAGACCTTTTAATATCGTCTGAAAGCAAGCCTTTGAGTTGATTGATGTGTTTTTGGCTGTAAACTCTATGGTTTCCTAAAGTCCGATCAGCTATCAACTTTCCCGATATATCCCACCGTTGTAAAGTTCGGACAGTCACACCAGCTATTTTGGCGAATTCGTGAGGTCTGTAATGCATAATTCGACAGTTCTGTGGAGGTTTGTCGAATATTGTGTAAGATTTAACGACTAAACGTCAACTCTTCCGGAACAGGGATTTTTTCCCACTGTGACTAGTCTTCCCAAAAAAAGAAATCTAGAATCGATTAGGCAAAGAAAAAGGCAAAAGGCAAATTTATTTCCCCGACTCCCGACTCCCGACTCCCATTAACCCAGTAATTTGTACTTCACCGAATTGATAACTGCTATATGACAACTAAGGCAAACAGCTTTTTAGGATTAGTGATTGGCAATTCCCGGCTACATTGGGCTTGGTTTGTGGATAACACCCTGAAAAAAGCCTGGGATACCAACCATCTAACCCCAGCAGCTGTAGCGCAGTTAATCAAGGACTGGAGGTCTAATGTAATGTCAGCGGAAATTTTACCACCCCAGTTAAAAGCTCAGGGTAAAGACCCATCCAAGCCATTACCGCTTTATATTGCTTCAGTAGTACCTGCCCAAACAGCACTCTGGCAAAACTATTCCGATACTACAATATTGACCCTGGCAGATTTACCCCTTTGCGGACTATATCCCACCCTAGGCATTGACCGCGCCTTGGCCGTATTTGGTGCTGGTAATAGGTATAGTTATCCAGTTTTAGTTATTGATGCTGGTACTGCTCTAACCTTTACTGGGGCTAACCAAAACCTACAGCTAATCGGAGGAGCTATCTTACCAGGATTGGGATTACAGTTACAGTCTCTAGCACAAAAAACTGGAGCATTACCTGCGATTGAACTACCAGCTCAGTTACCAAAGCGTTGGTCACTGGAGACATCAGAGGCAATAGCAAGTGGTGTTGTCTATACAGTATTGGCTAGTATCCGGGATTTTATTGAGGATTGGCAAAGGCAGTTTCCCAAGAGCCTGATTGCTCTGACTGGTGGTGACTCTGAGCAGTTAGTTACTTATCTCCAATCCCAATTTCCTGCAATAGCGGCTCAGATTATTGTTGATCCTTACTTAATCTTTTGGGGAATGTTGTCAGTGGTTGGTAGTTAGTTGCTGCGGTAACTGTTGTGGGGAATGGGGAATTAAGCAACAGTGATATTACCCTCAAAATAGTCCTGTAACTGACGGTCATGGTCATGGCTGAGGTTTCCCTTAGGGATAGCTTCCGGTTCAAACGCCTTGACTTCACTAATTTCCAAGACGTCCTGTACCTCCATAGTTCCGGTGACATCAGCTTCTACCAGAATACAGATAGAATGGACTCTGGGATCTCTTCCTGGTGCTGAGTAAACCCCAACTAACTGGTGAATCTTGAGCAACTCCAGTCCAGTTTCCTCAAATAATTCCCGTTCGATAGTCGTTGGAATATCTTGACCCCAGTTAACTATACCTCCTGGTAGAGCCCACTTACCATTGTCACGACGTCGAACTAGCACAATTCGCCCATCCGGCAAGAGTGGAATGATGCTCGTACCGGTAATAGGATGTCGAAATATAATCCCAATAACGGTTTGGACAAATTGCCATAATCTTCTCATGTGATGATAGGGCTGTTGATTGTGTGTGTTGGTTTTACTGACTGCTATGATAGACATTATGGATGCAAGTTCGGTAACGTCAGTGATTGAAAAGTCCATTGTGATTCAATTCAACATTGAACGTCTGAGTAGTTAACAGCTAGGAGCCTAAGGAATACCTGACCGGTTCATAGGCGAATCACTTATGGTTAAATCTCTGTCTTGATGCAAAGCACGATTGGGGGGATACCACGCCAGTCGCTCATGGGGAAAACCCCCTTTGGCCGCACTGACTACCCTGTTCCATTGCTGCATAGCTGTCATAACCTGGGTAGATATGCACCAGTGCTTCGGCCTCTCACCGACCTTCATCTGAACTTGTTCGCTCAGATGGATAACTCTTAATGACTATATACATTGGCAACCTAGATTATCAGGTTACCTCTGAAAACTTACAGGAAGTATTTCAGGATTATGGTACAGTATCAAAAGTAGCAGTTCCTAAAGATAGGGAAACCGGTCAAGGGCGTGGATTCGCTTTTGTTGATATGGGGACACCGGATGAGGAAGATTCGGCTATTGCTGAGCTAGATGGTGCACAATGGATGGGACGTTATATGCGCGTCCGTAAAGCTAGACCAAAGACTAACGACAACGACAACAATCGAGGAAATCGTAGTCGCAGTCAGTTCTAGAAACAGTAGGCTTCGAGGACAATCAAGAAGTCTGGTGTGGTCAAATAACTATTTGACTTTCCCTTGGGTCACATGGGTAACTTAAATAAACCAAGCTGAATTTATTGTAAGACTTGGGTTTGATAGTGTTTTTGTTTTTTTATCAATGAGGTAGACATGGCAAAGCGCCGCAATCTAAAAAAGGAAAAGGCGCAGCGGAATCAAGCTTACGCCCGTAAGTTTCGGAAATCCAAGCGTAATACGGGCCGTTTTTCCAAAAATAGACGGTACGGTAGCAAACCTCCTAAGTCGGAGGAAACAACAACAGAAACTAACGAGGATAATTACCAAGGTGGTACTGGTGCGATGTAAGGAGTCAGTTATCACAGTGGGAGAGTTTGATAGGGAAAATTCATCCCCGACCTAAGAGGATGGGGTATTCTTTTCCCTATCAAATAGTGTTAATATAAAAAGTAAGGGTCTCAAAAAAAACTGGGTATTGACCCTACTCAGCTACCCTCGGTGCGCGGGAAAGTTACGCCCATGGAGATAACAACCAACTATGTTGTGCCTGGGAATCCCCATTCCTCTTAGAATGGGGAGGCTCAACACCTGATTCCTTACATCAGATGAGGTAGCTACCCGAGTTGATTAACGACTGTCGATGTAGAAAGTCGATTTAGAAAATTTAGGAGCTTCGAGTGAGGAGCTTCGAATCAGAATAAGTCAAGGTTAGTAAACAGCACAAGAAAATGTCGCAGAGTCTACCAAAAACTCTTATTATTTGTTAGACTTAAATTAGGGTAACACCGACAGGGATTATTATGTAACTTAAATTAAAGCCGAAAACCAAGGGTTTAATAGTTGCGCTGTAATCCCGGTGGAACCAAATTTGTTGACATTTTTATGGCGCTCGCGGGATATTCCGTCAGAGAAGCGCGGAGATACCCCCTGGATGTGAAAGCATCTTGCATTGGCGGGCTAAAGTTGATCTTGGTAGACTTTGGTAGCTAAAAAGTATCGGTTATGTTATTGGAATAAACAAAAGTCAAAGTATGTTTTAAGCCAAAAACTAACTAAAAAATCTTACTTCTGATCCGAAGTTTCCCGCTCCTAACTTCCCTATTATTAAGTAGTTTTGTACTGGTGCAAGATTGACCTACGGTCACGCTACGCGATTAGCCCGAAGGGCGTTGGCTAGCGAACGACAAGATCTAAGATTAGAGATAAATTAGCGATCAATCATTATTAGAAATTAGGCGATCGCATGCATCCTGAATCCCTCGCCTAACCTGGTCAAAACCAGTGCCACCATAACTATTCCGACGAGCTACTACTTGAGTAGGGGCAATGGCTTGATAAATATCCTCTGCAAAGGCTGGATGCAAGGCTTGCCACTGTTCGAGGCTCAAATCCTTCAGTAACTTCCCGGATCCCAAACAACTTCTGACCACCTTACCCACCAGATTGTAGGCTTCCCGAAACGGAACCCCTTTTGAGGCTAAATAGTCAGCGACATCGGTAGCGTTAGAGAAATCTTCAGTAACTGCTGATGCTAAACGTTCGGTACGAAATTCTAACCCTTCCTGCCAGAGAATGGTCATGGCTTCCATACAGGCTTTGATAGTGTTAACGCTATCAAACAGTGCTTCTTTGTCTTCTTGCAAGTCTTTGTTGTAAGCCAAAGGTAGCCCTTTCATCAAAACTAACAACCCTTGTAGATGACCAAAGACACGACCAGTCTTACCTCGTACCAGTTCGGGAACATCAGGATTTTTCTTTTGGGGCATGATGCTAGAACCAGTAGCACAACTATCCAGGAGAGTAACAAAGCCAAATTCCTGAGATGACCAGAGAATGATTTCCTCTGAAAATCGGCTCAGATGTACCATGATCAAACTGGCAGCACAGAGGAATTCAATGGCAAAGTCGCGATCGCTTACTCCATCGAGGCTATTACCATAAATTCCTTCAAAATGCAAGGTTTCTGCGGTATGATGTCGGTCAATGGGGAAGGTAGTCCCTGCTAAGGCTCCACAACCGAGGGGTGAGATATTCACCCGCCGTCGGATTTCCCCTAAACGCTGCCAGTCCCGCTCTAGCATTTCTACGTAAGCTAACAGGTGATGGGCTAAACTGACTGGCTGAGCCCGTTGCAGGTGAGTATAGCCAGGAATCAGGGTTTCAACATGAGCTTTGGCAAGATTGAGCAAGACCTCTTGGAAGTGACGTAACTGGCTACGAATCTGATCAATCTGCTCCCGGAGGTAGAGTCGGGTATCCGTACCAACTTGGTCATTACGCGATCGCGCTGTATGTAGCTTCTTGCCAACATCACCCACAATATCAGTAAGGCGGCGTTCTACAGCTAAGTGTACATCCTCCGCATCAACACCAGGGTTAAATTTTCCTTGGTGGTATTCTGAGCGGATTTGTTCTAAGCCAGCTACTAGCTGCTGAGCTTCCGACTCAGAAATAATGCCAGTATGGGCAAGCATCTTGGCATGAGCCACAGAACCAGTAATGTCATACTCAATCAGTTCTATATCAAAGCCGATACTGGCATTGAAGCAAGCAATTGCTGGATGTAACGCTGATTCAAATCGCTGACTCCAGGTTTTTTGCTCAGTCACAGTTTTGGAAACAAGATAAAGGACAAAAGACGAGTTAAACGAAGTTAGATTTAGCTTGTAGGGTGGGCAAAAACATTTTGGTTCAAATGAGTCTTCTAGATAAGATAACTTTGCCCACCCTACTTTAATTGGTATTTTTTTTACACGCAACTCCCTTAGCTTGTAGGGTGGGCAAGAACATTTTGGTTCAAATGAGTCTTCTAGATAAGATAACTTTGCCCACCCTACTTTAATTGGTATTTTTTTTACACGCAACTCCCTTAGCTTGTAGGGTGGGCAAAAACATTTTGGTTCAAATGAGTCTTCTAGATAAGATAACTTTGCCCACCCTACTTTAATTGGTATTTTTTTTACACGCAACTCCCTTAGTTAAACGAAGTTAGATTTCTGAATAAGTAACCAACAACTAAGCCAATCACCAGCGCTGCAGCCTGACCAGAATCAATAAAGTTTTGCCAGGCCGTCTTGATTTGACCAAGTACATCTGGATCTTCAATAGTTTGAGCCAAAACTAGCCCATCGATGGGTAACTGAGAGTTCAGCCATCCCAAGACATCAGTCCAATCGCTAATGCATAAGAACGGAACTATTACTGTTTGTATGCCTACAATCACCATTGCTATGATTTCCTATACCTTAAATCTTTTAGTGAAACCTTGATTTTACCTGCATTACGACCAGTGTCATATCATCTCCGTTAGTTGTTGTACCAGTAAACTGCTGAACTTGCTCAAATAGGTAATCTAAAATTTCCTGAGCACTATGACTATGTTCACAGGCCCACTGGAAGCTTTGGGTGAGATTTTCCTCATCAAAGCGATTGCCATTGAGATTGGCTGCCTCGGTCACCCCATCAGTGTAGTAAATAATGGTGTCCCCTGAATCGAGCTGCACTTGAGAGTCTTCGTATTGAGAATCAACTTCTAAACCAATCAGCATCCCTGCGGTATCCAAGGGTTTGATAGAACGGGTTGATGCCTGCCACAACAACGGGGGATTGTGAGCGGCATTACTATAGGACAAAATCTTGGTTTTGGGGTCGTACTCAGAATAAAACAGGGTAACGAACCGATGGGAATTTTCCAAGTCAACATACATAACCCGATTCAAGTGTTCGAGAATGCGTGCAGGGGAGTGACCGTTTAGTACTTCTGCCCGCAGCATTCCCCTGGTCATGGTCATAATCAACCCAGCCGGAACCCCTTTGCCCATCACATCACCAATCACAATGCTCCAAGGTAAATAAGCGCTGTGCTCATCAGTGACGTTACCATCCCCGGAGTTTTTGGGTCCGAGCTGGTCGTAGTTGGTGGGAATGAAATCGTAGTAGTCACCTCCGACACGGTTAGCGGTTTTACAGAAAGCCGCTAATTCCACACCTTCAATTTCAGGGCATTGGCGCGGTAGTAGGCGGATTTGGATATCGGCACCAATTTCTAACTCTCGATCTAAGCGTTCTTTATGGCGTAGCTCAACTTTAAGTTCATCATTAGCGATCGCTACTGCAGTTTGGTCAGCCACTAACCTTACCAACTTCTGTCGTGTCGGTGTCCAGTTATATTGTGGGTCATGGCTAAAGATATACAAATGTCCTTGTTCAGCATTTTTAACCAGAATGGGAAGACTAAAAAGTTTGATATTGGGTTCAAGATAATCCCTCAAGAGTTTATCAAAGGATGCCTGAACCAGTTTCAAAGAGGTTGGTGTGTGCTGAGAATTCTCCCCTTGGCCATTAGGACTCGTAACTTGGCGGGTGGTCTTTTCTATCGCTTTACGAATAGTCTGACCCACCTGAGGGTTCTGGTAGTGTAGGTCAGAGCGTTGTACCTGACCATCTCGATTAAACAAGATTAAAGCTCCCCCATCGGCATCACTGACCCGTGCTGCCATTAGAGGAATTAACTCTAAAAACTGATTGAGATTGTTGAAGCTGCGTAAGGCAAACCCCAATGAGCTTAACAAATCTTGAACCTTGTGCTGTTCTCGATAAAGACGTGCCACCAGTTCTTTGAGGGTGGACACAGGGTTTTTCTTAGCAGCAGCATAGGAGCTGGTGCTATTGGTTGAACTTGAGGGTTGGTGGGGAATAGGCAGTGCTGTCATTGCATCAGGTGTTAGGAGCGTTACCAGTTATGCTGCACAAACCATCAGGTTAATCAGGAGTTAGAACAGATGTCTACTCAGGTTTTGTCAAGCAGCTGTTGCTGACACTGTTGACCTGTGAAGCCTACGATGGCTGACCCTGAATCTTCACGGTAGTTTTGCTTGGGTATTGATTCAACCATGTAGGATAACTAGCGCAACAGTATGGCATCCTACAGTAGCACTGATTGCCATTTTTAGCTATTAGGGAAGTCCCAACCAATTATTCCAACTGACCTGATTTGTCTAATGATAGCCCTAATTACACTCAATGTTATTCAGGGAATCTTCTGAGTGCTGAGGGCTGATGCATTAATTAATATAACCCCATGATTTGGCATTCCACAAATTTTTCTGTTATATGTAGTCGGACATAAATAAACGGTACTGTCTCAAAAACTGTAAAATTCTTGTAACCATTACCCCAAAAGGTTTGGCCGATATTTACAAAACTTTATACAGCACCCAAAACTTTTGTCCGACTACTTACTAGTTTTATTGGAAAATTTTTTTTAACGAATAGGGGAGTTTGAGGGGTCGAAATTCCCCATCCCTATTTAGGGTGGGGGTGGATAGACCCCTGGCCGTAGGCCACGCTACGCGAACAAGGAATTAACGGAACTTGATAATTTACCACAAAGTATATATTATGATATATAAGGTCGATGGATGAGTGCAAAGACAGTGAACCATCAAGCCGTAAAAGTCAGAATTTACCCCACGCAGGAGCAAGTTCAGATACTTGCTCAACATTTTGGTTGTGCTCGTTGGTGGTGGAACTATGCATTAAATCAGTGTATAGAGACTTACAAGGAAACCGGCAAAGGGTTGTCTCGGTCTGCGCTCAATTCTATGTTGCCAAAACTCAAAAAAGATGAAAAAACTGTTTGGCTAAAAGACTGTTATTCTCAGGTTTTACAATCTGTAAGTCTCAACCTTAGTCGTGCCTATCAAAACTTTTTTGTTCGCGAAGCGTGGCCTACGGCCAGGGCAGGGCTAAATATCCTAGGTTCAAATCATTCCATCATCGCCAATCAATCCAGTATCCACAATACGTCAAACAAGTAGGTTACTGCTTAAAATTCCCCGGAAAACTGGGTGTTATCAAGGCTAAAATTCACAGAGAACTAGACGGGGAAATTAAAACTGTCACAGTTAGTAAAACTCCATCTGGTAAGTATTACGCTTCTGTGTTGATGGAGTATGAGTCGGACGATATAAAGCCATCCACCGACGGGAAGGTGATTGGTATTGATTTGGGTATCAAGGATTTTGCGATCACTTACGATGGCAAAAAGACCTCTAAGTTTGGTAATCCCAGACACCTAGCTAAATACGAACGAAAATTAGCCAAAAAACAGCGTATTGCCGCCCGAAAGAAAAAGGGAAGCAATGGACGGAAAAAAGCCAGAAAGATTGTAGCTAAGGTATACGAACGGATTGGAAATGTCCGCCAAGACTACCTACACAAACTATCCAGAAAAATAGTTGACAACAACCAAGTAGTAGTAGTTGAAAACCTAAATGTCAAGGGCATGGTTCGTAACCATAAATTAGCTAAAGCAATATCTGATATAAGCTGGGGAACCTTTGTGAACTTCCTGTCTTATAAGTGTGAAAAAGAAGGGAAGGTATTGGTTGAGATAGACCGGTGGTTCCCCAGTTCTAAAACCTGCTCTAATTGTCATTACCGAATCAAAGAGTTGCCACTAGATGTCAGAACTTGGACTTGCCCAAGTTGTGGAACTCATCATGACAGAGATGGTAATGCCGCTAAGAATATTAGAGCAGAAGGTATCAGAATGCTATCCTCCTCTGGGACGGGGGAGGTCAACGCTAGTGGAGAAGAAGTAAGACCAAGACGTGGACGCCCGTCCAAGTTAAGGCATTCTTCCGTGAAACTGGAAGCCCCAACCTCTACGTAGTAGGTTGGGGTAGTTCACCCATCTGCCTCAAATTACCAGAGGCAGACGTGGTCCAAAGGGTAAGTGGCGTAAAAATCGTCCTCCGGCTCTAGCTAAGATCAATGTCAACCGTAATCACATTGGCTCGAATATGCACAAAAGTCCCAAAGACCGGAAGCCAGTGATTTCAGTAAAACGAAGTGGCGACAATCTATACGGAAACGAGGTAGAAATCCTCGGTCCATGTCGGATTGTCTATCAGCCAGATCACCCACTCGATTGTGGCGCTCGTCTGTGGATTGACCTACGGTCACGCTACGCGATCGAAACCTTCAGTGATATCCACTTCATCGGTGGTAGTTTTCCTGCTACTAGCTAATTACCAATTACCGATTTTTCTCTAATAGGCATTCTGCAGCTTCTAGCATATCTGCAGCAATATCTCTGAGGTCTTGCCGATTCTCTAGATATGTCGATAAGGCATCCATCGGATCAATACTGTTACCTATACCCAGTTCCGGCAAGCGGGGACGGGCTAGCTGGCTGACTAATTCTGGACGAATGGTATAGTGGTGGGCTGGCCTCAAGGATTCATGTATGGCAGTATTGTCAATTAGGTCGAGCTGCTCAGAACGTAGCTTGTAAATCAGCCGGACTATAGCGTCTTTAATAGTTTCGTTACCAATAGCGTTTAGTAAAGTACTTTGGGGATCATCTGCTTCAGCAAGGTTGACCTCAATGGTACGGAAGGGACGCACTGACAAGGGACAAAATTCCCACTGAACGCGACCTTTGGACAGCTCAATCATGACATAACCTTTGTCTTCCTTCTCTTCACTGAAATCGACCCGCTCAATACTGCCAGGGTAAATGACTGGAGGGTCATTGGAGTGGTTGAGATTCTGGTGATGGTGGATGTGTCCTAAAGCTACATAATCAAAGCAGGGTCGAGTCAGTAGCGAGAGCGGAATAGTAAAACCTTTACCAACTGCTAGGAAGCGCTCTGCACCAAATCTAGCTTGGTCTGCCATTAAATGACCTAATAAGACCGTTGGCAGGTTTGGGTCAAGTTTACGAATTTCTGCTTCTAAGATTGGCTCAAGCCGTGAGATCAGGAGTTGGTTAACCTCGGCTAGGGTTAGACCTTCGGTGTCTGGGCGACTGAGAAGGGTGGAGTTGGTTAGCCACGGTAGAGTAATTACCTGTACCAAACCATTGTCGGTTTGAATCTTATGAGTTTCGATGCTATCCCCTACTACAAATCCAGGCACGCCTAAGGTGCGATAAATACATAAGCTAGCACCTCCTTGTCCTTGGGAGTGTTGGTCGTGATTTCCTACTAGTAAAACTGTAGGAATGTTTGCATCTACTAAGCGGCGAAATTGATTGGCAAAGGCTTGTTGAACATAGGGTGGTGGTGTGGCATCGGGAAAGGCATCACCGCCAAAAAGAACTAAATCCACAGGTTCGGCAATGGCTCGGTCAATACATTTAGCTAGGGTATTGACAAAATCTTCTAAACGTGTGTTGATTCCAGTAGCAGGGTTGATTCGTCCATGGGAGAAGCCACTACCCATGTGGATGTCAGATAGGTGAAGAATTTTTATCATTGGCGATGATACTATTACAAAGTAGACATGATGAGATTAGGAAATAGCAATTAACAATTTTTAAATTGCTATTTTCCTATTAATATCTATAGTCACTTTTTGATTTTTGAAAACATCCCTTTGGTTATTCGTCAAGAATTTCAGATAGAGCTTGATGGATGACCTGTTTTTGCTCAGAATCGTATCTCCAGCGCTGCAGAAATTCTTGGTAGTTGCCAACTCCAGTAAGGGCGCTTTGCCTTAACTGTTGGGCAATGTCAAACAGGCTTGGCATATTTAGTTGTTTAATGAGATTAGCACTACGCGTTCGCGGAGCGGCTCCTACGGAGCATCGCACTCGGTCTGATCCTTGAGCCATGTCTTCTTTACCATTGCGGCGATGGTTCAATCCCATTGCCGCTGACATAGCTAAATTTTTGACTAACAGTTCCGCTACGATTTCGGGGGATGACTCTAGAGCTGTGATCACCTCTGGTGAGGGATTGTCGGCTAAGGTGCTGTCACTGGTAAGGTAGGTGACAAAGAAACCTCTAGCACCATTTTTAGTTTTGACTAAGGATGCGTTCGCGAAGCGGCTCCAAAGGAGCATCGCATCGGTAATTTCTGGCGATGTTAGTTCCCCTGTTGCCATTTTGGTCATTATCGATTCCGTGAATGCGATGGCATTATCAAAGGTTACGGTTTCTAGAATCTCCATGGCATTTATCAGGCTAGCTCAATCGTAGGTCAGTTTCAATTTGAGCACAATTTTCAGAAAACCGCAGATAGAGCTTTTACTATCAATCCCCCAAAGTTATCAGCGGTCAGCGGTCAGCGCTCAGTGGTCAGCCCTCAGCGCTCAGCCGTCAGCCGTCAGCCGTCAGCCTTGGCCAAAGGCCACGCTACGCGAACAGCCTTGGCCTTTGGCCACTACTGATTGCTGATTGCTGATTGCTGATTGCTGATTACTGATTGCTGATTGCTGATTGCTGATTACTGATTGCTGATTACTGATTGCTGATTACTGATTTCTGATTACTGTTCGCGTAGCGTGCGCGTAGCGCATATGCTTACAAACCAACCCCTAACTCTTGACAATTGCTCCAAAATCTGCTAAGACACGAGCATGATTCCGCAACAATCCTAACAAATTCAAGCGATTACTGCGAATATTGGGGTCAGGATCCATCACCAATACACTCTGGTCACCATCAAAGAAAGTGCTAACTGTAGGAGTAATCTGCTCTAGTGCTTCCACTAATTTCTGATAATCTCGCTCTTCCTGAGAAGCTTTAATTTTTGGCACTAATTCCACGAGAGCATCATAAAATGCTTGCTCACAAGACTTCTGGAAGTGTTCCGGATTCACTACTGTTGTTGGTTGTAACTCTTTGGTATCTAAATCCCCTTGTTTAGCTAAACGAGCTGAACGGTTGACAGTTTCATAGATTTTATCCAGGGTACCATTATCTCGGATAGACTGGAGAAACAAAGCGCGATCGCGTACATCTAACACATCAATTAATGCCCTGTTTTGATACTCGGGATCATCTTCTCCTAACACAGCATTCACTAAATCATAATCAATTTTATTTTCTTCTTGGAGCAGAGTCCGAATCCGTTGTAAGAAAAATTCCTGTAATGACTCTATTGGTGAATTATTGTCTGGATAAGCAGCTACAAAATCCGCAGCAATATCTTTTAGCAACTGCTGGAGATTAATCGGTAAATTGGCATCCCAGGTAATGTTGATAATCCCATTAGCAGCACGACGTAGAGCAAAGGGATCAGAAGAGCCTGTGGGTAACATACCTAAGCCAAAGATACTGACTAAGGTATCTAGCCTGTCTGATAACCCTACCACTTGCCCAGTAATGGTTTGAGGTAGAGAATCACCTGCACCCCTCGGTAAATAATGCTCAAAAATTGCTGTTGCGACTTGCTCAGATTCCCCACTAGCAACGGCATACTTTTGTCCCATTACCCCTTGTAATTCAGGAAATTCATACACCATCTGGGTAACCAAGTCTGCTTTACACAATAAGGCCGCCCTTTGAATCTGAGTAATAGCTTCTGGTGAGATTAGATTAGGAGAGTGTTGACCTAACTGGTCAGTAATTTGACTCGCTATCTTTTCTATTCTACCGACCTTTTGGCGTACTGAACCCAAATCTTTCTGAAAAGTGACTTTCTCCAGTTGGGGTAAATAGCTTTCTAAGGGTGAGTCGATATCGGTTTTGTAGAAAAACTGGCCATCGGCTAGCCTCGCTCGGATTACTCGCTCGTTGCCAGTAGCAATAATTTCGGATTTGGCGGGGTCACCGTTACCAATAGTAATAAAATAGGGGATAAGTTCAGTAGCTGCTTCGGTTTTGAATACTGGGAAGTAGCGCTGGTGAGACACCATCTCTGTGGTGACCACTTCTTGAGGTAAATTCAAGAATTCTGAGGAAAATTTACCCACTACTGCTGTCGGCCATTCCACTAAATTAGTGACTTCTTCCCATAACTCAGGGTACAGAGGGGTATAACCACCTAACTCTTTAGCGGCTGATTCTACTTGTGATTTGATTGTCTCGCGACGTGTTTCAGGGTTGACCTCTACATAAGCATTGCGCAAACAGGACTGATAATCTGTAGCTTCGGGAATCTCTACCGGTTTGGGAGACAAGATCCGATGACCACTGGAAATGCGATCGCTTTTTATAGTCTCGGCATTATTATCTAACTCTACCGGTAGCACTACATCATCTAAAAGTGTGACTAGCCAGCGAATGGGACGGGGAAACTTTAAATCTCCATTCGCCCAGCGCATGAATCGTCTCCCTTCCAATCCAAATATCCATTGGGGAATCAGTTCCGTTAAAATTTCCGTAGCGGGGCGACCGGATATCTGTTTCTGAACAAAGACAAATTCTCCTTTATCCGTATCTCTGAGGAATAGATTATCTACCTCTACCCCCTGTTTACGGGCAAACCCAAGTGCTGCTTTAGTAGGTTCGCCATCCTTAAACGCTGCCTTAGCTGGTGGTCCTTTAACCTCTTCTTCTCGGTCGGGTTGCTTTCCAGGTAATCCTTTGATGATAACTGCTAAGCGGCGAGGGGTGCCGTAAATCTCAATTCCTTCTGGAGTAAGAAAGTACTCATCTAGGGTTTGGGGAATTCTCGATTGCCACTGTGCGATCGCACTATCCACAAAATCTGCGGGTAATTCTTCTGTACCAACTTCTAATAAAAATGTAGACATAGGGAACTGATTACTAATCAAAACGGTAATCTTTAACTACCAATTCCCCCAGTGTACCTCTTGAGATTCTAGACCTGGTTATGATAGTTTTCACAAAAAAACCAGAGTTACAATGACTGTCGCCAAACTTTACCTCAAACACCCTTCTGGATTTATCTTCAGTAGTAGGGGCGTACGACGTGCGCCCCTAACGGTATAGTTATTGCTAAAGTCCTGAGTTACAAACCCTAGAGAAAAAACAGGTTTACTCAGAGCTACAAAATTAACTAAATCGTCACAAAGTTGCTAGCGCTGGCAATAGTGCCAACTTGTGCATTATTGACAACTGCTAAGACTTCACCGTTAGCAGAGATAGCCACATTATCACTACTTTGGTTAAACGTCAAGTTACTGAAAGTCAAGGCACCAGACAGACCTAGCGACGTCTTACCAGCCTTAAAGTTAATGATAGTATCAGTTCCTTTGCGTGCTTCTAGGACAACAATATCCTGACCACCCCCAAGCCTGATCCTATCGTTGCCAAAGCCACCAACAACTAAATCATTACCAGTGCCAGTGTCTATGA
Organism: Moorena sp. SIO3I6; assembly: GCF_010672095.1. Taxonomy (NCBI): domain Bacteria; kingdom Bacillati; phylum Cyanobacteriota; class Cyanophyceae; order Coleofasciculales; family Coleofasciculaceae; genus Moorena; species Moorena sp. SIO3I6. The sequence goes on from NZ_JAAHHU010000073.1 coordinate 30,258, forward strand.
GGTCATTACCGATACCCCCATAGACTGTGTTATTGCCTCCGGAGGAGAAGATCTGGTCATTACCAGTGCCGCCATAAATGGTGTCAGAATTGGAACCGCCGAAAATCAAGTCATCCCCAGCACCACCATAGAGAATGTTTACTCCCTCACTGCCAAAGATTCTGTCATTACCACCCTGACCGTAGATTGTGTCATTATCAGTAGTACCGAAAAGAGTTTCACCGTTGCTTTTGCCTAGAATTACTTCATCTTTCGGGACAACTCTTAAGTTATCCACTAGTAGCGCTGATTCCAATAACTCATCTTCTACATCCACCACTGCCATACCTACTATATAAGTGCCACCAGTTGGGAATTTGTAGGTAAAGGTATTGTAGTCTGTTTCCTCACGAAATCCTGTAGGAGACAGGAGAAATGAACTATTTGTATCTGCGAGGTTAGATAAAACGTTTGGGGTGATGGAGACAAAGGCAAAATCCTTGAAGGTGGAGTCAGGAGTAAGCTCATCAGTGAGGAAGTTAAAGTCGAAGCTCAAAACATCCCCAGCCTTGACTGTAATAGGTTTTAGCGTGAGAGCGGATCCTTCTTTGGCATCTCCATTGCCAAAACCATCGATAGTGCCTGGGTTCAACCCCAAGAAGTTTTCAATTTCGCTATCACTTACAGAACCGACATCATTAGTAATCAAAGCCTGAAATTTTCCCTGAGAAGGGATACTGCCAAATGCCGCTGTCTCAATGCTGGCATCGCCGATAGTGTTCCAATTTATGAAGTTGCCAGTCTCAAATCCCAAAATATTAGTCATCAGATTTTGTTTTTGGTAGAATAAATGATTGACACAAAAAGGTCATTGCAGACAAACAAATTTCGACTAAGCTCACCTCAAGGCATCATAAGTTGATACACCAGTTGATACACCAGTTGATACACCAGTTGATACACCCTAAATCAGACTCGTAAAATCGATAATTTTTTCGTAGCTTCCCCTATAAATCAACATTTAAATTTTGGAGTATTCCTGAAAAATTCAAATACCTTAAGGTGTATTATTTTTTTACCCTGAATGTTTTTTATATTTTGCTTGACTTGACTATTTATCAATTTATCAATTCTTTTTTTAAAGAAAAATACTTTTATTTAAAGTATTCGTAAAGTTAAGACTAAACTTGTTCAAGTTTTAGTGAAAATTAAGGAATCACAGTTACCTAGGTAACGCCCATAAACTAGATACCATCAGTTATCTGCGGCATCTTCACAGATTTCAGGGATTGTAACACTGCCAAAGCCAGCAGCATCGAGTCATTCACAATAGGTTTGATTACTTGTATAGCGGTTTTAAATTTGGTGAGGTATACAATTTTGGGATTTTATGGAACAGGAATCCCCCCTAATCCCAGGGCTGTTTCTTGCGTCCGACTAAAATGTGATAGGTATTTTTAACCTTAAAAAAACCCTCTCCCCAGCACCCCACCTCCCTTTCACCCGATTGACCTGACAATTTATTCCAAAGAAAGAATGAAAAAGCCCTGCTTACTAAGGGGGGTTAGGGGGGATTCCTCTTGCCTTTCCTTAAGGAAGTATGTTAACAAATCAAATAGAAATGCTATACTGCTAAACTAAAGAAAGATTTCCCCAAAAATTCAGGAGCCATGACTGTCACAATCACCCCAGCACATAGCCTGGAAGAATTTCTGAAGCTCCCAGAAACAAAGCCAGCTAGGGAATACATCAACGGCGAGATTGTCCAAAAGCCAATGCCGAAAGGAAAGCATAGTCGATTGCAGCTGAGGCTATGCAATAGTATCAACGAAAACACAGAAAGCCAGAAAATTGCTTATGCCTTCCCAGAGTTGCGCTGTAGTTTTGGCATAGGCTCTATTGTACCTGATATAGCGGTTTTCAAATGGTCACGAATTCCCTTTGATGCCGATGGGGAAGTTCCCAATGATTTTTTATTGCACCCCGATTGGACAATTGAAATCCTCTCTCCAGAACAGAGTTCAAATCGGGTAATTGGCAATATTCTCTATTGCTTACAACATGGTTGTCAGCTAGGTTGGTTAATTGATCCTGCTGATCGGTCTATTTTAGTGTTTCGACCGGGTCAACAACCAGAATTGTTACTAGGTAGCAATCACCCTTCTGTATTAGAGGATATTAACCTAGAATTAACAGTAGATCGGATTTTTGGTTGGCTGAAAATGTCAGGTAATTAGCTAAAGGTAAGCATTCAGCTAATGCGCTACGCCCACGCTACGCAAACAGCTTATGTGCTACGCACACGCTACGCGAACAGCTTATACGCTACGTCCCAACGTCGTTCGCACAGCGTGGCCA